>CAXBIJ010000295.1:0-4643 GCA_963975675.1 uncultured Maribacter sp.
TAGATACAACTGAATTGGTAACAATAGTTGAAAATGATACTTTCAAAAAAGTATGGGGACAGTTAGAAGGCGAGGAGTTAAAAACAGCGCCAAAAGGTTTCGACAAAGAAGACCCGAATATTAATTTCATTAGAAAAAAGCAATTTATTTTTATACGGAAATTTTCAGATAAAGAGGTTTTGGTGAATGATTTTATAACCCAAATAGATGAAAGTTTTAGATTAATAAAACCCTATTTTGATTTGATGAGTAGCATATTAACTACTAATTTGAATGGAGAATCATTGTTAAACTAATTCAAGTTTATCAAAATATTGAATTTGATCTTGTAATCTTTTTATAGCCATGTTCATCATTCGCTTATTTAAAGCTGAAGAATTTTGAATATAAAGCTCATATTCTTCAATGGTAAATTGACCCGTTATCATTCCCTTTAAGGTATTACGGAATTTAATATCCTTTTGAATTGATTTCGTAATATAATCCATTCGTTTTTCTAGCTTTAGCTCATAAAACGTATTCTTCATTTTTTTGATGTAATTTTTAAATGAAGCTAATAATAAATCGTTCTGTAATTTTAAAATAGGGCGTAAGGTTTGGTTTTGAAAGCGTTCTTCTTCGGTCATATTCTGTACTATTTTGGCGGAAGAAATTAAAGGGCGTATTGATAGTAATTTCTGTGATCTATCCATCTTTTTATGATTTTATTTAAAGGTACATATTAGATGAAATCTATAGTTAAACCAGTTAATTAGTTCTTAACCTGTTATGAACATATATAGTTGAAACTAAAAAAAATGTTTATTGAAATTAAGAAAATAGTAATTCTGTCAGGGCCATTTTATTAAAATGTAATTAAACGATTATACAATTTATGGCATTGATAAATCGATATCTCTTCAATTAGAAAGTGGTATAGTTGCTAATATTCCGTCTAACTTTGTAGTATATATTTTCAAATATTTAAGCTATGAGATTTCATACTAGAAAATTAGTTAAGCCGGGAGATTTAAATTCAAATGGTACTTTATTTGGGGGCAGATTGCTAGCCTGGATAGATGAGGAAGCAGCCTTATATACTATTGTTCAATTAGAGAATGGAAAAATAGTTACCAAATATATGTCAGAAATAAACTTCATGAGTGCTGCCAAGCAAGGTGACGTTATTGAAATTGGAATTGAAGTTGTAAAGTTTGGTAAGACATCATTGACATTGAATTGTGAAGTACGTAATAAAATGAACCATGAAACGATTGTAACTGTTGACAATATCATTATGGTAAATTTAGGTGAGAATGGAAAACCTAAACCACACGGTAAAACGAAAATTGAATTTGTTAAGGATCGCTTAGCTGCTTTAGGAGAGTTAGATTAACTTTCTCCTAATTTCTTTGCTACTGCCTGTACTTCATCTAAAACTCTTAATAAATTACCACCCCATAATTTGGCGATTTCTTCTTGTGTGTAACCACGTTCAACGAGTTCTAGGGTTACATTAAAGGTTTCAGACGCATCATTCCAACCTTCAATTCCTCCACCGCCATCAAAATCTGAACTTATGCCTACATGGTCTATACCAATTAATTTGACCATATAATCTATATGATCTACAAAATCGGAAACATTGACTTCTGCGGGTACATCGGTTTTATCTTTTACAAGTTCATTGCCAATGTTTAGTACTTTAGGGTAATTCTCCATAAAAGCTTCTTTCTTTTCGTCGTTCAGGCTAGAGAATTGTGAACGCTCATACCAATCAATGCCTAATGAGTCTGCTACTTGCTGATAAATTGATTTCATATATGCCGCTCTAGCATCATGTTTTTCGGTATTTAAATAGGAGCTAAAGGCAACTGTTTGAACAACACCACCATTCTCTTTCATCATCATTAATTGTTCATCATCAAGATTTCTACTATGGTTACATAATGCTCTAGCTGAAGAATGCGATGCAATAATTGGTGCTTTAGAAAGTGAAACCATTTGTTTCATTGCTTCTTTTGAAGGGTGCGAAACATCTATCATTATTCCTATTCTATTCATCTCATTTACAGATTCTTTGCCTAGATTACTTAAACCATTATGTAACCATTTATTATCTGCTTCACCTGTGTTTGAATCGGAAAATTGACTATGGCCATTATGTGCTAACGAGATATACCGAGCACCCAAATCGAAGTATGTTTTAAACAAGCTCATATCTGTACCAATTGGGTATGCATTTTCAACTCCTATCATTGCCACTTTCTTACCAGAGGCTATAATATTCTTCACATCGGATGAAGTTAATGCGAGTCCTATTTGATCTGGCGCAATTTCTTCACAAAGTCTGTGTATAGCTTCAAATTTCTGTATGGCATTTTCCTTTGCTTTGGCATAACCAACCTCTGTGAGTGTATCTTGACCAGTATAAACAATTAGCCAAGAAACGTCTAAGCCACCTTCTTTCATTTTCGGTAAGTTGACCTGAGTTTCTAGGTTTTGAGTGTAATTTACACTATCTGTAAAGTTATTGATATTGATATCATTATGGGTGTCGATTGTAATGACATTTTCATGAATTCTTTTAGCTTTTTCAAGCGTGGTTTCCGCCAATTTCTCCTTCTTTTCTGCGCAAGAGAAGGCCAATAAAAAACAAAATAAATAGAGAAACTGCTTCATAGGATATTTTTAGACCTACAATTTAAGGGTATTCACAACAAATAACCAACGCTAGAAAACATTTTATTGTTGTCACGTGTTTAATGGCGCATTTTTAAATTCTATTAAAACAGACTAGACCAACAATTAAAGAATAGCATTTTATGTCAATTTCAAAAACTTCAGATTTACTTGATCAATTATCTCAGCTAGAGCGCTCTGTAAGCGAGTTCTCTTTTGAGGAATTAAGTGCTGATGAAGCAAAGGAGTTAAAGAATTCATTTAACACCTTTAAATTTAGTTTAGAAAGTCAAATATTTGCTCCAAACCAAAACAGTGATTCTATTAAAAAAGAGCCACTTATGGCTGTAGCTAAACAAGAAGTATCTCAAAAAGAATTCATTACCCATGTAAGTCATGAAATTCGTACTCCTTTAAATAGTATCATTGGTTTTGCAAACCTTTTAAAGGAAGAGAAACTAACGACAAGTCAGCAGAAAAAAGTGGAGGCCATTCAATTTGCCTCCGATACACTATTAAAATTAATTAATGAGGTTTTAGACTATTCAAAAATTTCTTCTGGAAATACAAGCTTTGAATCAATAGATTTTAAACTGCATGGTTTACTTAATGATGTTATGTTCTTATGCGAGACATTGTTAGTTGATAGTCAAGTAGAACTTTTAATTGATATTGATAAGAGTGTGCCTAAAGTATTAAAGGGTGATCCATCAAAACTTACGCAAGTAATCTTAAACCTAGTTGGTAACTCTATCAAATTTGTAAATCAAGGGTTTATAAAGTTGGGTGTTTTTGTTAAAGAAGTTAAAGAGAACGCTTATGTGCTTGAATTTTCTGTTTCTGATACAGGAATCGGTATTTCAGAAGAAAAGATAAATTCCATTTTCGAACGCTATTCGCAAGCCGATAATGATATATACCTTAAATATGGTGGTACCGGATTGGGTTTATCCATTACCAAAGAAATTATTGAAAAACAAAATGGTGAAATAGAAATTAACAGCGTTGTTGGTAGAGGAACTACAGTTTCTTTCACAATACCCTTTTCTAAAGGAGATGTAAACAAGCTATCTATTGAAAAAACAAAAAACTTCGATATTAAAGAAGCTAAAAAGTTATTAGAGGGTGCCGAAATAATGGTATTCGAAGATAATTTAATGAATCAACATTTAATATTAGAGCAGTTAACTAAATGGGGCTGTAATGTTCATACCAATGTAACCCTAGATAAAGGGTTGGCCATTTTAGCCACAAAAAAAGTGGACTTGATTCTTATGGATTTAAAGATGCCGAATTTAAACGGATTTGAAGTATCTAAAGCCATTAGGTTAAATGAGAATCCACTTATAAGCAATACACCAATTGTAGCATTTAGTGCTGATTTTACTGAGCAAGATGGCAAGGATTGTGATTCGATTGGTATCAATGATTTTTTATTAAAACCATATACCTTAAATGACTTAATGTCAATTATTGTAAAAAACAAAAGAGAAAATACTCCAAACGAAGAGTTTGGACTAATACTTCAAAAACAGATGATAGAACCTAAAGAAACTACCATTGTTGACCTAAATAGTCTTTTAAAAGATTGTTTTGGAGAACTAGAAATGCTAAATGAACTGATTAAACTTTTCAAGACTAATGTTCTTGAATTTATAGGTAATGTCAGAATTCATTTAAAATCGAACAACCTTGAAGATATTGCTTTTTCTGCACATAAGCTTAAGGCTAGTTTTGCAATGCTTAAGGCTACTGGTATGCATAACTTAATTTTAGAATTAGAAGCTAATTGTAAAGCAAATAAGCCTGAAATGGTAAAAGATTTGTACGAATCATTTTTAAACGATTATCCGTTGTTAGAGAATAACTTGAATATCGATTTAGAAAGATTGAATAAAAAATAATATGGGTAAACGTGTACTATTAGCAGATGATGATCAACTTTTAGCTTCGTTGCTAATCTTCAGGTTAAAAAAGGGTGG
>CAXBIJ010000296.1:0-4583 GCA_963975675.1 uncultured Maribacter sp.
CCTCCTATTTCATTCATAGCCTTAGGTTTTTGTCTGTCTGAAAACATTGTTCACGGTTTTGGGGTTAAAAGCGTATTTCTATAATCTATTATATTCTTATGTACCTGTATAATCTTATAGTTCTCTGATAAAACTACAAAATTCTCATCAGCAACTCGGTAATCCTTATTGTTTTTTAGAAGCTCAGCATAACCGAGGGCAAAATCTTTAGATTTAAAGCCATGAACTACCACAAACTGATCTTCAAGATTGTAAATATCTTTTGATACGATATTCTTGTAACGAAGGTCTTCGATGGACTTTTCTAGCAATTCCATCAATTTTAAGGCCTTTTCGTTATTATTTCTTTTGAACGGGAAAACTACCTTCCAATTAGATGTTCCTTTAGAATCGGTTTCAGGAGAAAATTCTTTAGGTTCTAATTTTGGTAGCTGCTCTGCTACCATTTGTTCTGCCTTTTTACCTTCGGGATTATTAGGATACGTTAGCGCAACATAGTTAAGAGCTTCTTTAAACAGCTCGAAACCTTGCAACCTGCCAATGGCATTTGCTTTTAACATCTCAAACTTAGGTACAATTGGATCTCCTGTGAATCTATTGATGTTCTCCTCAGCACCAGTAATTACTTGTAAAAATTCTTGCTCCTTAAATTTTTTGAATAAACTTTCATATCGCTTTTCCGGACTATCAGAATTATCGGCCAATACAGCTTGTGGATTCAATAAAATCTCAGCATATCTAGAATTTGAATGATTAGTAATGATATCATTCTTCATCGCATTCTTTAACGGACTGTTGACCTCTTCATAAATCTTGTATAGATTGTATTTAGAGGGAAGAATCAATCGTTCTTCGGCATTCGATGCTAATACGTCTTCTAGTTTACCAGCTGCCAATAAATTTTCATTGAACTTCTCTTTATAAATCAATCCTAATTGATAATTAGCAAAATTACGTTCCGTCTTCAGGCTATCGATTATTGTTACATCAGTAGGTAAACGATTCATATAATATTCAAGCGAAAATTTCTCATCGTCACCAATTGTACTTAAACTATCTGTAACACCAGTGGAGTTTTGAGCAATGTCATCTATAACATTTGCTCTAGATTTGTCTGACCAACGCCAATCATCAGTCAACTCACGGTTACCCCACTTATTCTTAAAATCATTTTGTCCGTAACCTAAACTAGTAATATTATAAAAGTAGAACTTTCCTTTGTTTTCCTTTCCTCCCTTACTTTTGTTAAAAGCTGCGAAACCATCGGTAATTCTATCTTTCTCTTTTTTCTCGGCTGATTCTTTCTCTTTCTGCAAGTCTTCAATATGCTTTCCAAAATAAGCCAATTGCTCATCTTTAGGCATATTATATAGTGTTATGACACTATCGGCATACTGAACTATATCTTCGTATTTTATTACATCTTCTAGGTTATCGAGCTTCCTTTTAATAGACCTGTATTTCTTAGAGTTATCATCAAGATTCGTAAGCACGCTATCATAATATCCTCCTGCAGCCTTATAAATACTTTCATCGAAATTATATTCGGCCAAATTCTCATAATTGAGCGCATTTAGTTTTGGTTTATTCTGTGTAGCCCTAAGCGATTTATTGAAATATAGTAACGCCAAACTATCAGATTCTTGTTCTAAATGAAACTCCGCCAGCTGTCTGAAAATATTATCTAAAAAGGGTCTGTTCTCCCTATTTAATTCCATTTCAGTCAAATACTCTAAAACTTCTTCCTTATTCTCGTTGGTGATTTTGGTATTTCTTAATTTTTGAATCTCGGCATTGATCATATAGACCCTTGGCGATTTTCTATTTAAATCAATGACCTTATCAAAAGCATAATTAGCACTGTCTTTATACCCTAATTGGTTATAAAGTTGACCTATGATATAGTAATACCTTCCCTTTTCAGGATTCTTTTTAGTGTAATGCGATGCAATTTTAAGGTTTTGTACTGCTGTATCTGGAGCATTCAGATTAATATATGCTTGTGCCATCATCGCTCTGGCATCGGCATACTCCTGATCTTTCAATTGCTCTAACTTCATTAAGCGCTTAATATTCTTAATTGCTAAATCTTCATTTTCTAAACGGATGTTCACTTTTTCACGCCAAATATTGGCTTCGTTTAGTTTATCACTTTCTGAATATTTGTTTAGAATGTAATTAAATGATTCTAATGCCGGAATATAGCGTTCGTCGAAATAACGTGCTTTGCCCAACAACAAAAAAGCTTCGTCTATTTCAGGATTTCGCTCTTCATCCTTAATATCCATACTATGGCGTTGAATTGCTTTTGTTGCTTTCTCCTCAGCTAAAAGAAAATTGGGATTGTTGTCTTCTGAATCAAGTTTTATTTCTCCACTTACGGTTAAACGCTCAACTGGCAAAACTACAAAGTAGTCATCTTGGTAAGAGTCATTTAAAGTATTACGACCTTCTTCAAATGCGATATTACCATTATACAAAGTGTTGTATTTGGTATTTAAGGCGTGCCATTTACGATTTATCAAGGCATCTTTTTTGGTTGAACATGCATTAAAGAGCATGCTGGCCAAAACACCGGATAAAATAAGTTTTTTTCTAAGGTTCAAAATAGATGATCTACGTATGTATGTTTAACTTAAAAACAGTCATATTATTATACGGTTCATCGGTAAAACGTATTTTTATTTTTAAGCATTATGCAGTAGAACCCGCTTTAACATATTGTAAAAACAGACTAAGTGGTTTGTTTCAATTCAAAACTAGGGTGATTTGCTTAAATTTTAAACCATAATCGATACAATTATGAGTTCATCGTCTTTTAAGGACTTTATAATAATGTACTTCACTAAAAAACCGACCAAATGGTCGGTTTTTTAATTTTAAAGCGAAAAAGTGATTTATCGATGAACTGCAGTATCATTTTAACACACAATGCCTTTATCCTGCAAAGAAAACCTCTAATTCCTTTAATGTTTCGGCAGAGGTTTGAATATCATTTACTACTTCTCCTTTATTTAAAACTACAATACGCTCACATACTTCAGTAACATGAATAAGATCATGGCTAGATACCAATACGGTAACATCTTGCTTTTCTGCCAACTCTTTAATAATCTGTTTTAGCCGTATTTGCGTAGTTGGATCTAAATTGGCGAAAGGTTCATCTAAAATAACCACTTTCGGGTTTCCTATAAAGGAGGAAACTATACCCGCTTTCTTCTGATTTCCTTTGGATAAATCTCTTAAGTACTTTTTCTGACCTAAAATCTCTCCATGAAAAAAATCTTGATATTCAGACAGCAAAGCATCAACATCTGCTTTGTTTTGCCCACGTAAGTCGCCAATGAAGTAGAAATACTCTTCAGGGGTCAAATACCCGATTAAAAAAGTTTCATCAATGAACGACGAAGTAAAAGGTTTCCATTCTTCACTAGTGTTCACTTGAACTTCATTATTTATAATATGACCCGTTGTAGGCTGAATTAAATCGAGCAAAAGGCTAAAAAGGGTAGTTTTACCTGCACCATTATTACCTACTAAACCGAAACTTTGCCCGGTAGGGATTGCTAATTCGTCAATATTTAAAACTACTTGAGAACCGTATTTTTTTGATAAATTTTCTATTGTAATCATATCTGAATATTCGAATTTGTATTTATGAAAGAACTAGGGATGTACTACCCTTTTAACTTGCCTTTTCCTTAAAGCCAGCAATCATTCCGTATTTTTTTCTTTTGTATTGTTCTGTAATTAAGTTCAACAAGTAATTCTTCATTGCAAAACCGATACCTCCTAATACGGACAGTACAATTACGGCTACATGTATATTAAACACGTAATAAAATATGGAGAATAAGATTATTGGAACCACAAGTACCGGAAGCATAATTAGAAATTGTGTAGCGCTGGTGCCTTGCATATTCCCAAACGGACTTTGATCTAATTCTATTCGTTTTTTATTAAAAGAACCGAAATATAAAATGACCGGTATATTTACTCCTAAATTATACAGCGCACAGCCAAAATTTATAGCTAATGCTTCCCAACCGAAGTAAACATAGGGTGTCGTTAACAGAAACATAAAGACAACACTAACCGTGATTAAGATTACTTTTGACTCAAGATACTTACGCATAGGTATATTTTGAGACATCATCATACTATAATAACTACTGTCCCATGCTGGTATAAATTGTCCGAAATTACTCAAGAAAATACCTGTCATAAAAATACCTACAAAGGCCTTCATGGGCACCATGCTACTATAGACTTCTACGGTGTAAAATATTAATCCATAAAAGACAAAAAGCAACGAAATAAAGACCTGCGATTTGGTGCGTTTGTTTCTCCAAATCATTTTTAAATCGAGTTGTAAAAACGAGCCCATTTCTCCAAAGCGCTTTGTCCAAGCTAAGTCAGACGTCTTTGCTTCAACTTTTTTAGATTTCAATTTCGCATCTAAATAAATCTTATCCTTTAGAAATTTATAATTGACATAGTATATACCAAAAGCCAACGCAATTGGTACGAGTACTGTTACAGGATACGCATAAAGTGCATGAAAAACGGGAGCTAGTAATTCC
>CAXBIJ010000297.1:0-4579 GCA_963975675.1 uncultured Maribacter sp.
ATTTTACCCTTTTCAGAATATTTGTGTCCATTGGTCAAAACCAATTCAACCGATGGAATATTGCTCAATTTTTCTTTAAGGCTTTCTCCTTTGGTCTGTTGCAGAAAGTCCAGATATTCACTTTCACTCATGGAAAAGTACGCATATACTTGTCGGGTGTTGGAAACTACTGTTAATGGTGCTGGGTCTGACGGACCTACCAAACTGCCTTCTTTAAATGGCAGTTCGCCCACAATACCATCAACAGGAGATTTTATTAACGAATAATTAATACTTGCCATTACGTTATTATAAGATGCTTTGGCTTGCATTAAATTAGCTTTAGCTGTTTCTAACTGTACAGAACTAATAATACCTTTTTCTACCAAAGGTATTAATTTATCAACTTCAACTTGAGCTACCACTACACTTGCATTGGAGGCAGCAGCAGATTCACTAAGCACGTCTGTTTCCAGTTTAAATAGAAGCTGACCTTTCTTTATAGGCTGACCTTCATCCACATAAACTTCTTTTATATAACCTTGAATTTTCGCCCTAACACTGTTATTTATAATCCCTTCTATTTTAGCCGGATATTCTTGGTGGCTGGTTACACTTTTATATGTTACTTTAACAACAGGAAAAGGTTGGGCACCTGTTGCCTGTTGCCGTTGTTGCTCTTTTTTACAGCCAAATAAAGTCAAGGCAGTCACTAAAATTACAATTGGGAATTGTTTTTTTTTCATGTGTTTTTATTGGTTTCTTATATTATTGATTTCTATTGATAATTTTGGTTCTTAAATCTGTTACAGTTTTTATAGTTTCTTTAAGAAACTGCATATAACCATGATGAAAATCTAAATCGTAATGAATTTCTGTACCCTCTGATTTGTTAACATTTTCTTTATATAACATAATTTCTTCATACAGGAGCAATTCATCCTTCCAAGTAGTAATCATTTCAGATAAGCTCTGAATTATCAAATCTTTGTTTATTATAAAGTATTTTTTTCTGTCACCAGGTTTAGTGAAATACACTATTCTCTTTATGCCTTGTAAATGATTTAAATGTGTTGAGATTGTGCTTTTGCTCGCACATAAATCGGTTACTAAATCATAAAAGGTAGATCCAGATCGTCCATTAAGAACCACATAGCTAAGTATACGAGCGGCTAATGGAGCTACTCTATATTTACCCTCAAAATGAACTCCCAATTTTTCTACCAGTTCCTTTTTTTGCTCATACATCATAATATCCATTATAAATTTTTGCAAACATACAGATTGTTCGGATTTTTTCGAACTTACCAAAGTTAAATAAATGTTAAATAAAACCGATGTGGCGACATCGGTTTTGCGTTGATAGGGCGGACAAAGTGAGCAAAATAAATGCTCAAAATCTATTCATTCGAAGTTAAAATTAGTGAATATTTTCAGTTTTTTTTTCATGGAATCCCCTTCTTGTGTAAAGCTTTCCATAATAAAGGTAGCTGTTGCAAAAAGTCCTAATTTTTAGAAAATCTAGCTTATTTAAACCGCTTTAGATCGGTTTTCTATTTTTAAATTGTTCTCAAATCAGCAAAGAGTAAGGTCGTTAAAACCGACTTACAGGCTTACTTTAATGCTTTTTTAAATCATTGCATATATTTCATCAAATAATATCCTATCCAATCTTTCCTGTTAGGAAAAGTTCATTTTCAAGGTATTGTGAAGCATCCGGTTAAAGGCGTTATAACCATCCCACAACGTAGGCATTGCATGGTAATCTTGGCCTGCTTCGGTTATCATGCCCAATAGTTCCCTGGATTTCTTTGAAGGATAATCGTTCTTGTCGCTACATTCATATTGGAACAATTTCGTTTTCTCCAATATTTCCTTTATAAATGCTTTGGTGTCAATAAGTTCGATTTCTTCCATTTCCCTGAACTTCTGTGTGATTTCGTAGTACGCATTATTCAGAAACCTCTCGAACAGCAAGTTCAATTTTGGCATTATCAAATCGGCATTGTTCTTGCTTTGCTTTATCGAAAATGCTATTTCTGCTTGGACAACGTGCAGTCCATTGGTGAATACTTCCCTATAAAACCCAAAATGCCCGGAAGTTTTTTCGCTCCCATCATAGGAATTCTTGAAACGCAGCATAGGTAATATTTGGTCTTCTGCATTCTTTAACTAGAATTTGTTCTCATCCTCGATTACAAAGTCGGTAATGAAAGACCTGTCATTTCTGTTAATGATACGCTTCCGGTATTTAAGATCGGCAACCTTCAATAGCTGCTCAGCTTTTTTGAAAAACAGTTCATTTGGAATGTGTCCATAACTGTTCGAGACTACATTCACAATCTTTCCATTGGAAATTATGGCATTTTCAAGCCCTCTTCGAGGTTCCATGCCGGTAATGCTTTTTAAAGATTTCATTTCACTTGAAACGAAAATTTCATCTTGTTATAAACTGTTTAAATACATAACATTTGATTTTAGATCTGGCCGACAGATATGATTTAAAACAGAAAGCCCACTCTTGCTAGCAGGCTTTCACATTTGAAGACATTGGCTTCACTAAAGTTCAAATTGTACAATCTGTTCTTCAATCTCTGATTTACGCTCTTCCAAAGTGGACTGGAAATGCGTCATTACCAACTTGATCAGGTTCGAGTTGGTGGTCTTGAATTCCAGATTACGGGAATCCCGAATATGAAATGAGCTTGAGCCGTCCTGCTTGTAATTGAACTTTGTAAGCTCGTTCAAGGTTTCCGTAAGCCGTTCACGTTGTGTGGCCAAACCTCTTAATTTTTCGAACTTTTGAATCCGGTCATCCAAATTGATTGTAGGCTTCTCAACCGTATTGGTCTTTTCAGATACTACGGTCTTTCCGATAGCCTCTTCGGTCAGCTTTTTCTTGATTTCCTTTTTAACGGTAGCATTTTCTTTTTTTGCCGTTACGTTTTGTTTTTGTTTTCATAATTGAAAATTTTTTAATTAAACAATATTTGAGCACAGCCCAAACGGAAGACAAAATTTTGGAGTGGAAAGGAAACGGAATAAATAAGCGAGGGAAGAAGCGTTGCCGCTATGCCGTCCCTTTTGCGAGAAATATTTTGCGACGTTTATATTTCGGGAATATTGTATGAATAAATCCCTATAACCCAATTCCTCATGTAAATTGGACTCTAAACTGCCGAGACCTGCGGGTTGCCCAGATTCGGTTTGCTATTATTGAGCTTGTCCTTTAAATCCCTGATATCACTACTTAGCTTTTGTTCCATTACCCTAGCATACACTTGGGTCGTGGACAGCTTGGTGTGTCCCAATAATTTCGATACCGTTTCAATCGGAACGCCATTTGATAGGGTTACCGTGGTGGCAAAGGTATGTCTGGCCGAATGGAACGTCAATTTTTTTTGTATCTCCAATTCCAGTGCAATTTCCTTTAGATAGGCATTCACTTTCTGATTGCTATATACGGGCAATAAGCTATCGGCCAACGTTCCATCATATTTGCTTATGATATCCAATGCTTTGTCCAAGAGCGGTACTTTCACAGGTTTATCGGTCTTTTCCCTGCTCGTGAATATCCATTGATCACCGTCTATGCCCTTAACTACATTGTCCTTGGTCAATAATTTCACATCGATGTAGGACAGCCCGGTGTAACAGGCAAATACAAAGACATCTCTAGTCCTGATATGGGCTTCCTGTTTTAAAACACCAAGCTCCAATATCTCCAGTTCAGATTTTGATAAAAAAGCCCGCTCATACTTTGAAAATTTCAGTTTAAAACGAGAGAATGGGTTCTTTTCTATCCATTCTAGGTCCATGGCCAGGTTGAGCAGTTTTTTAAAGCGCTCCAAATGCTTCATTACGCCATTGTTGTTCAATGGCTGTGAACTGTTGATTGAGGGCGTATTGCGCAAGAATTGTTCGAAATTAATGATAAAACTGTACGATAGCCCTTTTAGGTAAATATCGTTTGCCTTCATCTTTTTTTTCAGGAACATTTTTAAATATTTTTCAGTGGTAAAGTAGTTTTTGAGCGTACCGGATTTAATTGTGTATGGCATGTTCTTGTTATGGTAGTCCACCAATTCCATAAGTGTTTTATGCTGTTCGTCCTCTCCCAGAAAACGGGCCTTGATATTATGGGCCGTAATCAACTTGAATTCGGAAGTTAACTGTTTGTGGCAGTCCAGTAAACTGGAATAGATATCGTCCAAATAGGCATTGATGGAATTGGCTCCATGTGTCCTTGGTTTGGCCCTTTTGGCCCTGGCATCCCATTGGGTCACCGAAATATCCCGTTTTAAACTGATTTCGGCACGCTTTCCATTAACGGTGATACGTACATAAATAGGTGCCAAATCCTCTTTTCTTTTGGCCATTTTCAGCCAAAAATGAATACTGAATGTCTTTGAAGTCTGCATAAACTCTCGCTTTAAGTGAACAATCGATTTGTTTGTGAAAGTCAAATCGAAGCGAAAGTCAAACGCTATTGAAGTACCAATGTAGTGAAAAATTTGGTAACTATCGAGGTAACCGAATAGGTAACCTTTCATTTGATATTAAAGCTAATCTTATGATTTCAATAAAAACGAAAATCACT
>CAXBIJ010000298.1:0-4575 GCA_963975675.1 uncultured Maribacter sp.
AATAACAATTATTCTATTTTCATTATGCAATTCTATGGTCTGGGGGAATGTCTTTTCACCTTTGCGCTTATTATTTAAAAAAAGCAATGGGTGAAAAGCATCTCGAAGATATAAGCGATTATTGTTGTTAGTTTTGGGTAGAATAGCGTCTATATCTTCCGCATATTTAGCTTTTGCGGCTATAACGTCTACTTGGGTTAAATATTCCTGATAATCTCTTAAAAGAGCTCTAAAGGGTCTAATTTGACCTGTTAGTTGCTTAAGAATTCGTTGTACTTCTTCTTTCTCTTCAAATTCTAGATTATTGAGTTCTCGGCTATACTTTAAAGCGACTTCGGGCTCTATGTAAACAATACTTCCTGTCTTAGACGTGCCCATTACCGAGCCTTTAACCTTTTTTCGATACATGGCTTTAACGGCTAAAACCCTTCTGTTTTCGACCACAGATTCTCGAATTTCGTCAAGATAGTCAGAAGCTTGATAGGTATTTAGCGCAGAACCAAAACTTTGTGTGATTTTACCTCGAACTTGATTTATTTGTCTACGAATGCTGAATAACGAATCAGAAGCATTGTCTTTAACCTCTCCGAAACGGTCAATTACATTATTGATTAAGTCAGGTATTTGCGCGTTGGGTTCCAACTTAAATACGAAATCATTGAAAAGCGGATAATAATCTTTGAATTTTTTAAAGAACTTATGGTGTAACGCTACGGTAGTACAAATACTTGCAATACGTTTAAACCCTTTTAATTCTAATGTGGTGTTCTCAATTTTTAGAAGTCTTAGATCTGAATTAATACTTTCGAAACCATGGTTGGGAATACGATTTTCACTAATAAGTGAAGAAAGGTACTCAGCTGTTTTT
This sequence comes from uncultured Maribacter sp., assembly GCA_963975675.1. Classification (GTDB taxonomy): domain Bacteria; phylum Bacteroidota; class Bacteroidia; order Flavobacteriales; family Flavobacteriaceae; genus Maribacter. The sequence goes on from CAXBIJ010000298.1 coordinate 869, forward strand.
CCTAGTTCTAAATTTATAACCTCATCAGTAGTAAATGGCACAATCTCTAATGCGGCTTCTTTACCTAATTCTGTATTGCAACGAGCAGATACCTGTTTTAATACCGATGGAAATTCTAAGTCTTGTAATGTTTTGGAATGTATGTTCGCCACGTTATGTTATAATAAGCTACAAAGGTACGGATTGCCACTCATATGAGGAAAGCAGGAGTACTCCGAAAACTCCGAAAAATATAGCCACCCAAAATTGAATTATTCAAATCAACGATACTGCCAAAATCGTCTAATTAATATCAAAGTTCAGTTTAATCGAGTTTAAAATCATCGAGAACACTAATTTTGTTATCACAAAGTACTAATCACACTATTTATGGAATTAACAATGCCGCCAAGTTGGGAAAACCATTTAAAAACGGAACTTGAAAAGCCATATTTTCTAGAGCTTACCCAATACATTAAAAAAGAATATGAAGAATACACTTGCCACCCTAAAAGTGAAGAGATATTTTCTGCTTTTGAGCATTGTCCTTTTTCAGATGTTAAAGTGGTTATTATTGGTCAAGACCCATATCATGGTCCCAACCAGGCAAATGGTTTATGTTTTTCAGTTAAAGATGGCATAAAGCATCCACCTTCGTTGGTTAATATTTTTAAAGAAATTGAAAAAGATTTAGCAGCGACTTATCCTGAAAGTGGAAATTTACAAAGATGGGCTGATCAAGGAGTACTCTTGCTAAATGCAACACTTACGGTTAGAGAACATGAGCCAGGAAGCCATCAAAAGAAAGGTTGGGAAAAATTTACAGACGCCATAATATCAAAATTGTCAGATGAAAGAAGTGATATTGTGTTTATGCTTTGGGGAGGTTTCGCAAAGAAAAAGGCAAAATTAATTGATTTTAACAAGCATCACATTCTAACATCAGGGCATCCTTCTCCCTTAAGTGCTAACCGTGGGTATTGGTTTGGCAACAATCATTTTTCAAGTTGTAATAATTTATTGAATGATTTAGGCAATAAATCTATTATTTGGTAAGTTATTTACTTAGATTTTTTATAACTTTAAGAAAGAATTTATTAAGAAAATTAAAATACACTCAAAACTAACAACAAACAAATGAGTAATTTAGGTAGATTGAATTCGATATTACTAGTAGATGATGATGAAGCAAGTAACTTTTTGCATTCCATTTTCATTAATAAATTGGATTTAGATGTAGAAATTAATTCTGCGCTTAATGGTCAAGAAGCACTTGATTTTATTTTAGGTAAAGGACAAAACGAATTAGAATTACCCTGTATGGTGATGCTAGATTTGAGAATGCCGATTATGGACGGATGGCAATTCATGAAATCATATGAGGAGTTGGTTCCAAAAAAATTGAAAGAACAAATCACGATAGTTTTAGTTACTATCAGTGATAATAAAGAAGATAAGGATAGAGCGGTAACCAATGAATTTATTGCCGATTTTTCTCAAAAACCTTTATCTGATGATATGTTCAAGCAATTGATTCAAAAGCATTTTAGTTTAGCTACTACTTAAATTAATTTAAAATTTTAGTTACGGGGATAGATTTATCTATTAAATCTAGTTCCCTCAAGGTGTCTTGAATTTTTTTCAAGGTACTTTCGGGTAGTTGCTTCTGACTCCAATCAGTTATTTGCAACCATTCTCGTATGTCTTCTAATTTTTGCTGGTAGCGATTTGCTAAGGTAGAATCGATACGAGGTATCTGTTTAAATTCGACGGTATACCTATTGATAATTTCTTGAATATGTTTCACCAAGCTCTTATTTTCTGCTAAAAATTCATCGGTTGCTACTAAAACGAAACATGGCCAAGGTGTTGGACAGTTACCTAAATGTCTAAAAATTCCGCTATCAACCAGTGGTTTGGTGGTAAAACGTTCCCACATAAAATAGTCCGCTTTAGCAGTAGTTAGGCTTTCTACTGCGCCTTTTAGGTTATTTACTAAATTGAACTTTAGTTTTTCTGTTTCCCAGCCCATTTGTTTGGCTTGTAGATAAGCCATAAGGTGGCTTCCACTGCCAAAACGACTTATTGCAGCTATAGTATTTTTTAATTCTTCAAGCGACTTATAGGGGCTATTAGCATCTACATGAATGCCCCAAAGCAGGGGAGAAGCAATATATTCCTGAATAATTTTAACCTTATTTCCCTCGGTAATACTTTTAACAATTCCTTCGGTAAGAATAATCGCTAAATCGGTTTCTTTATTTTTTAATAGCTCACACATTTTACCAGTTCCTTCTGGTATATCTGTCCAAGTTAAATCAATCCCTCTTTCCTCAAAAGCACCTTCATCAATGGCTAAATGCCAAGGTAAATTGAAATGTTCGGGGACTCCTATAATTTTAACGGTTTTCATTTAGTTTTTTAAATGTATTTGAAAGTGGTAATTATTATCGAATTGAAGTGGTTTCCCAATTGAAGCTTATTTTATTTAATAAAACCTGACACCCTTTTTTAAATGGTATTTTGGTAAAAGTAAGAAGTACAAAATTAAGATTGTTCTAATTGTTTATTAAGTCAATCGTTCTAAACAGAATTTAATTAGTTCATCGACTGACTTTGCCGGATTAGTAGAAAATTCACCTGTTGATCTATTGGCCAAAATGCAATTCATCGAAACTGCCTCATGTCCTAATAGTTGAGAAAGGGCATAAATGCCTGAAGTTTCCATTTCTAAATTGGTTAAAGAAAGGCTTTCGTAGCGAAATGAGGATAGTTTTTCCATCAGTTCCATTTGACTTGGTTTAAGTCTCAATTGGCGTTGTTGTGGTCCGTAAAAGCCAGTGTTTGTTACAGTGAATCCTAATCGTATACGATTATCTATAAAAATTTCTCCTAATTTTTCCGAATATTTAAGCACATACGGCCTTGCTTTGTTCTTATCCCAAGAGGTATATGCAATAAAATCTTCTTCAATTTGAGGATAATTAATTTTCTCGTGCTCATAGAAATGTATCAGTCCGTCGAAACCCATTGCATACTCACTCATTAAAAACGAATCTACTGGAATATCTTTTTGGATGGCACCACTTGTACCAATACGAACAATATTTAAAGCGGTATGATTTTTTTTTAAAGTTCTGGTTTTGAAATCAATATTTACCAGAGCATCAAGTTCATTTAAAACGATATCGATATTATCGGTACCAATACCAGTAGAAATAACCGAAATTCTTTTTCCATTCTTATGTCCGGTATGGGTTACAAATTCTCGTTTACCTTTTTTTATTTCAATTGTATCAAAATGACCAGAAACCTGGCTAACCCTATCGGGGTCACCTACGGTAATTATAGTAGTTGCTAAATCTTCTGGGAGTAAATTAAGATGGTAAATACTTCCATCTTCATTTATAATAAGCTCAGCAGGCCTTAATTGCATGCTATAGCTTTAAAATTCGGTTAGAATCAGTGTTGTAAAGAAAATTGTATTTTAATGCTCCTCCTAAATACACGTCATTATCTTGAATACACGAATAATAACTTGTTTTACCTTCTAATATTTCTTTTCCTTTTTTAGATAATCGAACAGGATTTAAGCTAGTAATCAAAGGTTTTAATCGGGTTATCGCTCTATCGTATTGTGTATCAGCAAATCCTAAGTTTCCTTGATTATTAAGAAGAACCTGCATGAACTCTGCCTTTGACTTAGGTTTTTCATTAATAGCTAAACG
>CAXBIJ010000299.1:0-4574 GCA_963975675.1 uncultured Maribacter sp.
ACTTAAAAGAAGTTTTAAGATTTTTAATTGCCCCGATTTTTTAAACTTATTACAAATTTTTCAGCGCGAGTTTAATAATATTCTCTACACTTAAGGAAGAATCTTGACTAAGCACTTTATCGACAACCCGTTCTGCCTGTTTACGTGCGAAGCCTAGAACTTCTAAAGCAGATAACGCTTCATCTTTATTTGTATTGTTTGCACTTAGCGAAAGTTCGTCTATATCATAGACTTTTAATACCTTATCTCGAAGATCTAAAATTACACGTTGTGCAGTTTTTGCTCCAATTCCTTTAATTGCTTGAATAGTGGGGACATCGCCATTAGCAATTGCATCTCTAATTTGAGATGGTGACATTGAAGAAAGCATAGTTCTGGCAATACTTGAACCAATACCAGAAACTGACAGTAGTAACCTAAATATTTCACGCTCAGATTTCTCCATGAAACCAAATAAAGTATGAGAATCTTCTTTTATTTGAAGATGGGTAAATATGGAAACGTTCTCCTCGGCTGGTAATTTAGAGAACGTATTCAATGATATATTCACAAAATAACCAACACCACCACATTCAATAATAATATGTGTTGGATTCTTCTCTACCAATTTACCTCTTAAGTGATGTATCATATATCCTTAAATTAAATAGGGAAATTAAGATTTTCACTTATTTCCCTATTTCTATTTTTCTTTGAATTAAAACTATTTTGTCTCTTTTGCTTTCTTACGCTTTTCTCGTTCTTGAGCATCAATTACTGCAACTGCAGCCATATTGACAATTTCATCAACACTTGCACCCAATTGCATTATGTGAACAGATTTTCTGAGTCCGACCATAATGGGCCCTATCGAATCTGCCTTATTCAACTCTTTAAGTAGCTTATAGGTAATATTCGCCGATTCTAAATTAGGAAAAATCAATGTATTCACGGTTTTACCTGCTAATTTTGAAAATGGAAATTTACTCTGATGCAACTCTTTATTCAAAGCAAAATCTGTTTGAATTTCACCATCAACCACTAAATTGGGCTTAGTTTCATGAAGAATTCTAACCGCCTCCCTTACCTTTCTAGCATTGGGGTGTGATGAAGAACCAAAGTTAGCATAACTCAACATTGCTAAAACCGGATTAAAGCCGAAATTTGACGCTACATTAGCAGTCATTTGTGCAATATCTGCTAGTTCCTCGGCATTTGGTTCAATATTTATAGAAGTATCTGCTAAAAACAGCGGACCTCTATCGGTTATCATAATATTTACAGTAGCCACTTTTTTCACTCCGGCTGCCCTACCAATAACCTCTAAAATTGGTTTCACTACGGTTGGGTAAGCTCTTGAGTAACCAGATATCATACCATCGGCATCACCTTCTAAGACCATCATAGCACCAAAATAATTACGCTCACGCATTTTTATTTTTGCACTGTAAAAAGTTACTCCACTTCGTTTACGACTTTCCCAATACTTAGTAGCATAGCGAATATGACGTTCATCAAACTCTTCTGACATTGGATCAATAATTACCAAATCGGCATCAAACTCCAATTCCTTCTTTAGTTCTAAAATAACATCCTTTCTACCTAAAAGAATTGGAACTGCAATACCCTCTTCAAATACTATTTGGGCTGCTTTTAAAACATCTAAATGATCCGCCTCTGCGAAAACAATTTTCTTTGCATTAGTGCGGGCTCTACCATGCAACAATCGAACAACTTTATTGTCGTTACCAGAACGAAGCATTAATTCTTCTTTATACTTCTCCCAATCTAGAATAGGTGCTTTAGCCACACCACTTTCCATAGCTGCCTTCGCTACAGCAGGTGGTATTTCATGAATTAATCTTTGATCAAAAGGCTTCGGAATGATATACTCCCTACCAAATGTTAATCTTGTTTCACCATAGGCGATATTTACTTGCTCTGGTACAGGTTGCTTTGTTAAATCGGCTAGTGCTTTTACTGCAGCCATTTTCATTGCTTCATTAATTGCAGTGGCCCTAACATCTAATGCACCTCTAAAAATAAATGGAAAACCGAGAACATTATTAACTTGATTAGGATGGTCTGATCGGCCAGTTGCCATAATAATATCCTTTCGGGTAGCAATAGCAACATTATATTCTATTTCAGGATCTGGGTTTGCCATAGCAAAAACAATAGGGTTTTTAGCCATAGATTTCAACATCTCAGGAGAAACAATATTCGCAATAGAAAGACCCACAAAAACATCTGCATCGACCATAGCTTCATCGAGCGTGTCTATTTTTCTATCTGTTGCAAACTCTTTCTTAGATTCTGCTAAATTTTCAGCATCTTTTCGAATGACACCTTTACTATCTAACATAACAATATTCTTTCTGTCTGCGCCAAACGCTATGTACAATTTGGTACACGAAACAGCAGCAGCACCTGCACCACTAATAACAATACGAACCTCATCCATTTTCTTGTTGGTGAGTTCTAAAGCATTTAATAAGGCAGCGGCAGAAATAATCGCAGTACCATGCTGGTCATCATGCATTACAGGAATATCAAGTTCCTCTTTTAATCTTCTTTCAATTTCAAATGCTTCAGGTGCTTTTATATCTTCAAGATTGATTCCTCCAAAAGTTGGGGCAATCATCTTTACCGTTTCTATAAACTTATCTACGTCTTCAGTATCTATCTCAATATCGATACCATCAATATCGGCGAAAATTTTAAAGAGAAGACCTTTCCCTTCCATTACAGGTTTGGATGCCTCTGGCCCAATATTTCCAAGTCCTAATACAGCAGTACCATTAGAGATAATGGCAACTAAATTTCCCTTGGCAGTATATTTATATACATTCTCTTTATCCTTTGCTATTTCTAAACAAGGTTCTGCTACACCTGGTGAATAGGCTAAAGCAAGATCTCGTTGCGTACTATAGGGTTTTGTAGGAACAATCTTAATTTTACCAGGCTGTGGTTTTGCGTGATAAATAAGTGCTTCCCTTCTTAGCTTTTCATTGCTCATGCTCTTCTATTTTAAAAAAACAAATTTAAAGGTAATCTTTATAGAAGCGTGAAAAGAAGTTCGATTTATATTCATAAAAATATTACCCCTAAGGAAAACCTTAAGAAATTATAATTCCAAGGCTTCTTCTTTTTTATCTATATTTAAACGCATAGCAAAAAAGGCAGCTAGTACAAAAAACGCACCAGCAAACAACATAGCATTGATTGCATTACCACCCAAAACATATTTATAAATTGGACCGAATGTAAGTGTTTCGATACCCATAGGAATTACAATCATCATATTTAAAATTCCCATATAAACACCACGTCTTTCTTGTGGAACAACTTTAGAGACCATGGTGTAAGGAATACCCATCATTGCTGCCCAGCCAACACCAAAAAGTACCATTGGCACTAATACCATTTTGGGATCTTCAATAAATGGGATTGAAAATAAAGCTATAGCAGTACCTAACAAACTTAAGGCATATACTTTTTTACCCCCATATTTAAGAGTCAAAGGCACCAAAGCCAAAGCTACAACCATGGTCACAATATTATAAGTTAAACTCATTTGTGCTGATTGAGATGCAGCCTCACCGGTAGAATATCCCATAGTTAGTTTAAATAAAGGCGTTGTATACTGCCAATAAATAAACAAGGCATACCATTGAAAAAGATACACTGCACCTAGCTTCCACATGAATTTCGGCATTTTCTTAATCGACTCTGAAATTTCAATAAAAGGTAATGCCAATCGTTCGGCAAATGGTTTAGCTTTTGCCTGGTTAATATCTACTAGTTCATCGGAAGTAGGAGGAATTTCTGGTGTCTTTAAAACAGACCATAAAATAGTAGTAATCGAAAGAATTGCACCAATATAGAACGAGTAATATAACCAAGTAGGAATGGCACCGGCCACTTCTACAGACTCACCACCAAATAAATATTGAAATAAGACAATAGAACCATTAGCTAAAAGAATACCAGCACCTACAAACAAACTTTGCATTTGGTACCCTAAACTCAATTGTTTTTCTGGTAATTTATCTCCTACAAAAGCACGATAAGGCTCCATAGCCATGTTGTTACCTACATCTAAAATCCATAATAGGCCTACTGCAAACCATAAAACCGGACTCGTAGGAAATGCAAATAGGCATAAACTACCCAGAATTGCACCTATTAAAAAATAGGGTTTACGTCGCCCCCATCGTTCTGACCATGTCTTATCTGACATTGCGCCTATTATTGGCTGAATAATCAAACCCGTTACCGGACCAGCAATATTTAGTATTGGCAGCATATCTTCAGGTGCACCTAAGTATAAGAATATTGGATTTATTGCTGTTTGCTGAAGTCCAAAACTATATTGAATTCCTAAGAACCCAACATTCATATTAAATATCTGCCAAAAACTAAGACTAGGTTTTTTTATTTTCATTTAGGAGAGCTGTTATTTATTTGATGATAAACTTTAGTGCATTCTCACAAAACATATGCTAATATTTCGAAAAACATAATTTTGAGCGACTACCAATATAATATAATTAAGCCTTAGCGCAATCTTTCTAAGAAACAAAAGCTTTCGA
>CAXBIJ010000300.1:0-4550 GCA_963975675.1 uncultured Maribacter sp.
CTGAATTTATAATTTTCTTACCTAGATATTTGGCATAATTACCCCCTATTTTGGCTCCTGTCTTAACTAACTTACTAGCTCTTTCAATCTTTCCTGTTGGTATTCTATCAAGTGTTTTCAAATCGTAAGTTTCTTAGATTAGGAAAAAGTTTCTTTATAAAGAAATTTACCAAAATCAAGAATGTTCTCTAGAGGTGTATTATCGAAAACATCGAATATGGTATTGACAGATTTTTCAATAGCAACATCAGTTTTCTCGAAACTTGCAGAATCATCTAATCTCCAAAAATTCAATAAGAACATAAATTGCAACCAAGCACCTTCAGAGAATAACTGAGGATTATGCTTTGTAATTTTTGTGTTTTTATTCTCATTACCAGCTATTATTAGACCTGTTGCAAAATTTTTTATATTCTTTCGCAGGCCTTTAAGTTGTTCCATATTCTTTAGCGTATTATTAGATTGTTCCAGAGCGAATAATACATAACTCCTATTTAAGGTTAATACCTCAAAAAAAGTGTAAAAGAAAGTCAACATTTTATCGCGATTAGAAAAGTCTTGAAATTCATTATTGTTCAACATAACACTAGAAGCATTCTCAAAAAAGGAAGTCCAAATCCCTTTTTGCAAGGTGCTTATTGAGCCAAAATGTAAATAAAAATCAGATTCTTGTATGCTGTTTACTTTACAAAACTTATAAACTGTCTTTGGTACTTCTTCATGTTCTAAAACATAACCCATAAACATTGTAACGATAGATTCTCTCGATATTTTTTTTGCTTTTGCAGACATATTCAATAGTTTTTATACAAGGTGTGATGCAGATTTCATAGTTAGAAGTTTTTATGAAACATTAGCTTTTGTTTAGCAAAAACGTGCTATTAAAAAATAGCACGTTTTAAACAACCTAACCAATAAATAATCAACTTGTGATTATGTGTAAAATTCTTTTTCATAGCACTTTTTCATAATCACACTACAAATATACATTATGTTTAACTTTTTATCGCAATAGATAAACAAAAATATTTGTTAAACTTTATAAGTGCTTATTACTGTCAGTTTGTCACAATCTTCTATTGTGGTATTTTTTTTGACTTCACAGTACCAAACAATTATATATAACAATAGTCACTAGAATGGTGACATAAACAATATAACATATGGCAACAGGTAAAATTAATGTGTCTGTAGACAACATTTTTCCACTTATTAAAAAGTTCTTATACAGCGATCACGAAATTTTTCTTCGAGAATTAATTTCAAATGCTACCGATGCAACTTTAAAAATGAAGCATTTAACAACTATAGGTGAAGCAAAAGTTGATTACGGCAACCCTATTATTGAGGTTAAAGTGGATAAAAAAGGTAAAAAACTTCATATTATTGACCAAGGTTTAGGTATGACCGAAGAAGAGGTTAAAAAATATATTAATGAAGTTGCTTTTTCTGGAGCAGAAGAGTTCTTGAACAAATATGAAGATTCTGCCAAAGATTCAGGTATTATTGGCCATTTCGGTTTAGGTTTTTATTCTGCTTTTATGGTTGCAAATAAAGTAGAAATTATAACTAAAAGTTATAAAGATGAACCCGCAGTTCATTGGTCATGTGATGGTTCTCCTGAGTTTGTAATGGAAGAGGCTCAAAAAGATACTCGTGGCACAGAAATTATTCTGCATATTGCTGACGATTCTACTGAGTTCTTAGAAGATGGCAAAATAAAAAGCTTACTCAGTAAGTATAACAAGTTTATGCCAATTCCGATTAAATTCGGAATGAAAACGGAAACGTTACCGAAACCAGAAGGTGCCAAAAAAGAGGACCCTGCACCAACAGTAGAGGTTGATAATATTATTAACAACCCTAATCCAGCATGGACTAAACAACCTGCAGATTTAAAACCAGAAGATTATAAAAGTTTTTACAGAGAGCTTTACCCAATGCAGTTCGAGGAGCCTTTGTTCAATATTCACTTGAATGTAGATTACCCTTTCAATCTTACAGGTATACTTTACTTTCCAAAACTTTCAAATGATTTAAACCAACAAAAAGATAGAATTCAACTTTATCAGAATCAGGTTTTTGTAACAGATAATGTTGAAGGAATTGTACCTGAATTTTTAACCATGTTACGTGGTGTTATTGATTCTCCCGACATTCCTTTAAATGTATCACGTTCTTACTTACAGGCAGATGGTGCCGTTAAGAAAATTTCTTCTTACATCACCAGAAAAGTAGCCGATAAATTAAATTCTTTATTCAAAAACAATAGAGAAGAATTTGAAGCAAAATGGAATGATATTAAAATCGTTATTGAGTACGGAATGCTTTCTGAAGACAAGTTTTTTGAAAAAGCAGATAAGTTTGCACTTTACCCAACGGTAGATGGTTCTTATTTCACTTTTGAAGAATTACAAGAAAAAATTAAAGCAGCACAAACTGATAAAGACGGTAAAACGGTTATTCTTTATGCTTCTGACAAAGAAGCTCAACATAGTTATATTGAAACGGCTAAGGCCAAAGGATATGAAGTGTTGTTATTAGACTCTCCTATTATTGGTCACTTAATGCAAAAATTAGAAAGTTCTAAAGAAAATATTTCTTTTGCACGTGTAGATGCTGACCATATTGATAAATTGATTCAGAAAGAGGAAACTCAAATTTCTAAATTATCTGATGAGGAAAAGGAAACTTTAAAAACTGAATTGGAAAAAGTAATTGGAGAAAAAAGCAGCTATACCGTTCAATTAGAAGCTATGGATAGTGATGCATCACCATTTACTATAACAGAGCCTGAGTTTATGCGTCGTATGAAAGAAATGCAACAGACTGGTGGCGGTGGCGGTATGTTCGGCATGGGTGCAATGCCAGAAATGTACAACCTTATTGTTAATACTAATAATGAGTTAGTCGGTGAAATATTGAATACGAAAACCGCTAAGAAAAAAGAGCGTTTAATTAATCAATCACTTGACTTAGCCAAACTATCAAAAGGTTTACTTAAGGGTAAAGATTTGACCGAGTTTATAAAGCGGAGTTACGAGATGGTTAAATAATCATCTCCTTCCGTATTAAAAAAGCCACTACACAAAATGTAGTGGCTTTTTTGTTCTCTAAAAGTGTGCACAATTACCAAAAAATAGGTTCGGTGCCCAAATACTTTTCAGCAATTGGCTGATAATAATCCAGCACCTCATCTAAGTCATATACTTTCTGACTTTTGGTGTATAAATCGTATTTATTAAAATCTTTAATCAATTCTAAATAACCAGCATCTTTATCATTTAAAAGTTCTTTATAACTGCCACCAGAATGCCAAGGATAAAAAGAGTGATATCTAATCATCACCATAGCCTCTTCTGGCAACGTATTTGTTTTATGATTGTTTAACACCTGATACAAATATTCATCATGACCCCAGGCTAAATCTACATTATCTATACCACAGCCTTTTTCATATATGCCAGTTGGTGTATTATATTGTTCATTCTGCATGTCTTTGTTAAGACTATTGAATTCAGGAAATACACAACTGTCTGGTAATGCACAGCCTACTATAAACACATCACCTACCATACCCCACTGTTCTGCCTGGCTCGTACCATCTTCATCACTACCTTTTAAGAACATTACTTTTCCCAAATCATGAATTAAACCTGTCAATTGCATCCAATCGGGTCTACCATCTGCGCGAATAGCTTCAGCACTTTGTATTAAATGTTGAAGGTTAGGTAAATTAATATCTGGATCACTAACATCAATAAGACTGTTTAAATGGCGCATGGCCTCCCAAAGACCCATTGGTTTATCAAACTTTAAATATTTATTATGCATATGATGTACATAATCTAAAGTTTGATTTTTTCTCATCTTACGATAATGTTCCTTTACTGCAACAGAAACATCTGGTGCAGTATAGTCTCTGAAAACTTTTTCTTCCATGAGTTAGAGATTAATTGTTAGTTAAATTTACACATTCCCTAGAATAATATATAAAACCACTGTAAACAATACTAAGAACAAGCTAAATGGCTTAGCATATTTCCAAGGTTTCAAATCTAATATTCCGGAGTCCTTCATCTCAAACCTTTCTTCTTTTGAGAAAAAGTACGAAGCCAAGTGCATGACTATAATATTCAGAATAAATTCTAATCCCCAAATATGTACAAAATGAAGATTTACTTTAAATCCGAAATTTACTATTACATAAAAAAGCAATCCAAATAATAACCCGATTTTAGCTCCGGTTGCGGTAACCTTAGGAAATAAGAACCCTGCTATAATTACGCTGGCAATAGGAATAAAGAATATACCATTCAATTCTTGTAAAAGTTGATATAACCCTGCTGGGGCATTAGCAACAAATGGTGCTATTGAAATCGCAAAAACAGCAAGAATAGCTGATGTCAATTTCCCTATTCTCACCAATTTAAGTTCGCTACAATTTTTATTTATATATCGTTTGAAAATGCCCAGACTAAAAACAGTTGCTGCACTATTTAGAGCACTATTAAATGTACTTAAAATAGCACCCATCATTACTGCAACAA
>CAXBIJ010000301.1:0-4530 GCA_963975675.1 uncultured Maribacter sp.
AGAATCTCTATAGCCAAATTTACAAGCTGCTTTCGTAAGTGTTATCAATTGTAGGTCTTCAATTCTAATGGCTTCACAGCTAATAAAAGCGTCTTTTAATTCTACACCATAAGCACCAATATTCTGTATGGGGGCAGTGCCCGTATTCCCGGGTATGAGAGACATATTTTCTAGACCACCAAAGTTATTTTCAAGCGACCACATAACCATTTCGTGCCAATTCTCCCCAGCCATAATTTGAATCTGAACAGCGTCAGGAGATTCAGAAATGATGCGTTTACCTTTTAAATTTAAGTGAATAAAAAGCGCATCTATAGTATCGATAAGTAGCATATTACTGCCACCACCGATAACTATTTTACGCGAATAATTCTTATTGCCAATAATGCTTTTTAATTCTTCTAATGAATTAATTTCTACAAAATATTTTGCAGTAGCATCAATACCAAACGTATTGTAATTTTTTAAAGAAAAGTTTTCATGAATTATCATTAACCTTTGTAGCTTTTAAGGGCTTCTCCTAAAATACGCACTGCTCGTTTAAGACTATCTTGGTCAAGTACATAAGCAATTCTAATTTGGTTTTTACCCAAACCTTCAGTAGCATAAAAACCAGCTGCAGGTGCAACCATAACAGTTTCATTATCCACTCTGAAATCTTCTAAGAGCCATTGAGCAAAATGCTCTGCATCTTTAATAGGCAATTCTGCAATACAATAGAAAGCACCTTGAGGTCTAGCGATTTTTATTCCTTCAATTTTTTCTAATTCTGCAATTAGAATGTTTCTTCTTGCAACATATTCTGTTTTTACTTCTTCAAAATAGCTGTCAGGAGTTTCTAAGGCGGCTTCGCTTGCAATTTGGGCGTAAGTCGGTGGTGAAAGTCTAGCTTGAGCAAATTTTAACGCAGTAGCTATAAATTCTTTGTTTTTAGAAACTAGATATCCAATTCTAGCTCCGCACATGCTATATCTTTTAGAAACAGAATCAATGATAATTGCATGGTCATCTAAACCGTTTTCTTTTAGTATCGATGTATGAACCTTGTTGTCATAAGTAAACTCTCTATATACCTCGTCGGCAATAAGAAAAATATTATGTTTTTTAACTAAGATTGCTAACTTTTGAATCTCTTCTTTGCTATATAGATATCCGGTAGGATTACCAGGATTACAGATTAAAATAGCTTTGGTTCTTGGGGTAATCAATTTTTCAAAATCCTCAATAGGAGGTAGTGCAAAGTTATCTTCCAACTTTGAAACTACAGGTACCACTTTAACTCCACATGCTGTGGCAAATCCATTATAATTGGCATAAAAAGGTTCAGGAATGATAATTTCGTCATCTGTGTCGGCAACGGTATTCATAGCAAATGCTAGTGCTTCAGAACCACCAGTAGTTACAATAATATCAGAACCGCTTACCGGAATATGATTCTTTACATAGTATTGTGCGATTTTGGTTCTAAATTCTTCAGAACCTTCTGTACGGCTATATTCTAAAACGTTTATTGTATTATTCTTTACAGCATCTAAAGCTTGCTGTGGTGTTTTAATGTCAGGTTGACCTATGTTAAGATGAATAACCTTAACCCCATTCTTTTTTGCATTTTCAGCAAATGGGACTAATTTACGTATAGGGGACTGGGGCATAGAAAGCCCTTTGTTGGAAACAGATGGCATAATCAATTTATTTTACACAAAAGTGATAAATGATTATGGTTCTTACAATATTATTAGGTTTTATTTGATTTTTCAATATGGTGTTAAAATTACATTTTATAATCCTAAATTGCGTAACTTGAAGAGGGTAACCAATTCATAACTATTATGTTACGTAGGTTGAAAATCCTTTTTTGTATTTTGATAATGTTTTTTCCGCTTTCGGGAATTGCACAAACATATCACTTGCCTGCTGGTAAGAAATTTCATAAAGTGAAGTTTGAGTTCATCAATAATTTAATGATTATACCAGTAGAGGTGAACGGTACCGAGTTGTCGTTTGTATTAGATTCTGGTGTTGGTACCCCTATTTTATTCAATTTAGCTGATCAAGACTCCATTCAACTTAATAGTGTTACCGAAATTACAATAAATGGACTCGGAGAGGGAGACCCTATAAATGCACTTAAATCTACTGGTAATTTTGTGAAGCTTGGTAGTGTTAAAAATGTATCGCAAGATATTTATGTGGTAATGGATGCAGGTATTAATTTTTCTCCTGACTTGGGCATACCTGTTCATGGTATAATTGGCTATGAACTATTTAGAGATTTTGTTGTTGATATCAATTACACCAACAAAGTGATTAAATTTTATAATCCTGATACATATAAGCATAAGATATCTAAAAAATCTCGCGTATTAGACATGTCAGTTATACGAAAGAAGGCGTATTTAAATGCTAAAGTATTAGTTAAGGGAACAGAAGAAGTTCCTGTTAGGTTACTATTGGATACCGGTAGTAGTGATGCCGTGTGGTTGTTTGAAGATGACCGACTTCAAATACCTAAAAAATATTATGAAGATTTTTTAGGAAAGGGCCTGGCAGGTGACATATATGGGAAAAGAACTAAAATTCACCATTTAAAAATTTCAGATTTTATTTTGAAGGATGCAAAGGCAGCCTTTCCTGATATGGAAACTTTTAATAATATAATGGATTTTGGTGGTAGAAATGGAAGTTTAGGAGGCGAAGTTTTGAAGCGATTTAATTTAGTTTTTGATTATGCGAACCGTAAAGTGGTATTGAAGAAGAATTCTAATTTTAATAAAATGTTTCAATACAATATCAGTGGAATAAACTTGCAGCATGCAGGTATACGCTATATAACTGAAAGAATTGCCGATCGTAATGGTATAGTCTCTAGCGACTATAAAACTTATGGTGATATACAAATGGTTCTTCAAGGAGCAACAAGACTAAGTGTAGTACCAGAGATAATCGTGTCAGGAATACGGCAAGGTAGTCCGGCGCATTCAGCTGGTTTGCAAGAAGGCGATATTATTTTAGCGGTCAATGGTAAACCCATCCATCGGTATAAAATGCAGGAAATAATGAGTATGCTTAATGATAATAAAGACAAAAAAGTGAAAGTATTGGTAGAGCGTTATAATAATGATTTGTTATTCAGTTTTGTATTGAAACCACTGTTTGAGTAAAAATTAGGACATAAAAAAAGCCCAACTTAAGGTTGGGCTTTCAAATATTATAAACAAAGTTTTATTTGGTACCATTTGCTAAAACTTCTCCTTTGATTTTTAAAACCTTAGTAGGAGTATCGGCATTAGATATTACTGTAATCGCTTTACGAATTGGGCCAACTCTGTTAGTATCATACTTAACTTGAATTTCACCTGTTTTTCCTGGTAAAATTGGATCTTCTGGTTTTTTAGGAATTGTACAACCACAACTAGAACTAACTTTACTTATGATAAGTGGAGCTGTTCCAGTGTTAGTAAATTCAAAAACCCTTATTCCATCAGAACCTTTGGCGATTTCGCCATAATCAACTGTCTCTGATTTAAATTCTATTTTTGCTGCTGTATCTTGCGCTGTTAAGCTAAAACCAAGCAAACCAATAAATAATACAAGTACTATTTTTTTCATCATTTTTAATTTAGGGTAGACGTCAAAATTAATTCTTTTCAGATCAACCTCAAAATCCTTTTGTTATACTCTAACGTTACTTATTTTTGTTTCGTATTTATATTTGGGTAAAAATGGCTGAAATGACCGTTAGATTGTCAATTCGGCTTTATTTTTAATAACCCTAATTTATTATTATTCAAAAACTGTTCCAAACATGGAAATTCCTTCAAAATATAATCCGCAATCCACAGAAAGTCATTGGTATGAGTACTGGATGAAAAACGGTTATTTTCATTCCGTACCTGATGAAAGAGAGCCCTATAGTATTGTAATACCTCCTCCTAACGTAACCGGAATATTGCATATGGGTCATATGCTAAACAATACCATTCAAGATGTCTTGATTAGAAGAGCGCGACTTTTGGGCAAAAATGCTTGTTGGGTGCCAGGTACTGATCATGCTTCAATAGCTACAGAAGCTAAAGTTGTTGCAAAATTAAAGGAACAAGGTATAAATAAAAATGACCTTACTCGCGATGAGTTTTTAAAGCACGCTTGGGATTGGACACACCAATACGGTGGCATTATTCTAGAGCAGTTGAAGAAATTAGGCTGTTCTTGCGATTGGGACCGTACTGCCTTTACAATGGATCAAGAGCGCTATGATAGTGTTATCAAAGTATTTATTGATTTATATAATAAAGGATTGATTTACCGCGGATATCGAATGGTGAATTGGGATCCAGAAGCAATGACCACATTATCAGATGAGGAAGTTATATATGAAGAGAGACAGGGTCTTTTATACTATTTGGCGTATCAAATAGAAGGTTCTGACGAAAAGGTAACTATTGCGACCACAAGGCCAGAAACGATTTTGGGAGATACTGCAATTTGCATAAACCCTAATGATGACCGTTTTACTCATCTAAAAGGTAA
>CAXBIJ010000302.1:0-4513 GCA_963975675.1 uncultured Maribacter sp.
TATTATTAATTTCTATTTTTTCTTCTTGCAGTCGGTTATTCAGTGTTTCTACCATAGCGACAAAACACATATACTCGTTTTGGTCTTGCCACTCTTTAACCTCACTATTAATAATCTTATTTTTTACCCCAAACCCCTTTAGCATTTTTGAGGTCTGCTGACTCAATTCTATACGGTGGGTAAGTACGACTACCTTTTTCTTGGTGCGTTCTATGTAACGCTTTGCAATTTCAGAAAACACTACGGTTTTACCGCCACCCGTAGGTAGTTGGTATAATAAGTTCGAATTATCGCCATTATCATCTAAATAATTAAAAATCGTATTTAGATCTTCCTCTTGATAATCGTATAAGGTCTTTTCAGTTATATCTTTTTGTAGCTTCAAAAGGTGCGTAGGCGTTAATTATATTAATAATGCAAAAACCTTATAAAATTATGGGATTTTTATCGGTCTATGAAATAAAAATATTTAAATAAATAATATTAATACCCCTTGTTCATATCTACCATATTTTGAAGTTCTTCACCAGTTTGTAACCTTTTATAATTAGCGACTAATTGGGGAATAACAGAATTGGTATCTGAAACGCTTGCATAATGGGGAGTCATGTGTATTTTACCATGGTTCCAAAATGGGTGGTTTGTAGGTAATGGTTCTGTATGATATACATCTAAACAAGCCCCAGATAAATGTCCGTTATCTATCAACTCTAACAAATCGTTGTCTACCAAATGTCCGCCTCTAGCTACATTAATAACATAGGCGTTTTTAGGTAGCTGCGACAGTAGTTTTTTATTCAGAATACCTTCTGTAGCGGGAGTTAATGGTAATAGACAAACCAATATATCGGTAGATTCAAGAAATTCTGATAATGAATTTTGACCTGAAAATGAGGTGACGTTCTTGATATTTTTAGCACTACGGCTCCATCCTTGCACCTTAAATCCAAACCTAGTAAGGTCAGAACCGGTAAGAGCGCCTAATTCACCAAGACCTAAAATACCTATGGTTACATCTTTTATCCTTAAATACTCCATGGGCTGCCAAACATTCGCTATTTGTTTTGCTTTATAGACATTTAAATTTTTAAGATGAGCCAAAATAACTGCCAAAACATGTTCAGACATGTCACTAGCTAAAAATGGATCAACAATTCGAGTAATAGGAATATTTTTAGGGCGAGTAGCATCTTCAAATAAATAGTCTACACCAGCGCCTGCCGATGCAATACATTTTAAATTCGGATACTTGGAAAGTGAACCAGAAGGATGTTTCCAGGTGATGGCCATAGTAATTTCATCTTTTGGATGCTCCTCTAAAAAACTATACACTTCTAAAGAACTGTCCGCTTTTAATAATGCTTTTTTCCAAAGCTCAATTTTGTGGTCTTGTCTAATTATTACAATTGCCATGTTCTAGTCTAAAATATCTAAGGCTTTTGAAAATTCATCTTCAAAAAGCCATTTTTGTTTTTGAGTTTCGGTATATATTTTTAAAATTCGTTCTTTAAATTCGGGCAGTACACCATGAACTGAAGTAAAATGTATTACTTCATTGAAAGAATTCAACATGCTTCTAAAGAAAGAATCAGGTACGTTTTTCTCCATTGAAAAGGTCTGGGCAATTTCAAGGTTAAAGCACATAACATCTGCAATTAAATGTGGATCAACTCCTAATTTAATAAAATGTTTGAAGAATTTTTGCGCAACCGAACGTCGTGCTTTGGGCCGTCTTCTTTTTAAAGGGAAGTATTCGTTAGAAATTTTTGCCTTCGCGTCTTGCACTAGTTTATCTTCTTTCGGATTAAAAGCAAAATCATAATATGTCTTTACCGTTGGAAATTTTTCATATAGCTCTACTATCTGCTCTTCCAATGCTTTTTTTGGTAGTTTGGATAGATAAGTTTTTAAGGCCCTTTTGCTCATATAAAACGTCTGTGTTAGTCCAAAAATAAGTTATACTGATTTAACCTCCTAAATACACAATACTTTGTTAAACCTTATAAATAGTGTAGAAGTATAGTGAGGTTTCTTTGGTAAAGACAATAATTAGTGGTATACTGTAAGTTCGTAGAACTTCTAAATTCCATACACACATATGAGGCAACTAAAGATAATTAAGCAGGTAACGAATCGTGAATCAAAATCACTCGATAAATACTTGCAAGATATCAGTAAGATTGATTTGATTACTGCAAATGAAGAGGTAGAGTTAGCACAGAAGATTAGGGAAGGTAGTCAAGCAGCTTTGGAAAAATTAACTACAGCAAATTTAAGATTTGTTGTCTCCGTAGCAAAACAATATCAAAATCAAGGTCTTAAATTACCCGATTTAATCAACGAAGGAAATTTAGGTTTAGTTAAAGCAGCCAAAAGATTTGATGAAACTAGAGGATTTAAGTTTATCTCTTATGCCGTATGGTGGATCAGACAATCTATTCTACAAGCTTTAGCAGAACAGTCAAGAGTAGTTCGTTTGCCATTGAACAAAATTGGTTCAATCAATAAGATTAAAAAAACATTTTCATATTTAGAGCAGGCACATGAGCGTCCGCCATCTCCAGAGGAAATTGCTAAAGAATTAGAAATGACAGTTTCTGAGGTAAAGCAGTCTCTTAAGAATTCAGGTAGACACGTATCTATGGATGCTCCCTTACGTGAAGGCGAAGATTCTAACTTGTATGATGTATTGCGTTCAGGTGAATCACCTAGACCAGATAATCAATTATTGCAACAATCTTTAAATACAGAAATCAATAGAGCGTTAGATACCCTATCGCCTAGAGAAGCTGATGTTGTTAAGTTATACTACGGTATTGGTGATCAACAATCAATGACATTGGCTGAAATTGGCCAAACGTTTGATTTAACTAGAGAGCGAGTAAGACAAATACGCGAAAAGGCAATACGTAAACTACGTCATGCCTCTAGAAGTAAGTTATTGAAAACGTATTTAGGATAAAATTAAATACTGTTATAAAAAAAGAAAGCGCCCGTTTTAACGGGCGCTTTCTTTTTTCTTAATGTTTAACATTAAGAATAGGTCAATTTGTTGATATTGAAATTTACAAGGATTGAATTTAAATCCTGAATAAAATTTTGATAAGATGAAAAATCTTGATTTTGATGCGCCATGAGATTTTAATTTTTTGGTTTTTGGTATGGTTACTTTTTACATGTAATCCAACTCAGCTAATTCGTTGATACTTAAAATTTCGTTTAAATCTTGAAGAAATACTAAGTATTCTTCACCGTAAGTGTCGTAAAGCATTTTTGTAGGTTTAAAATTTAAAATTGATTTGGGTAAATTAATCTTGAAGTAAATATAAACGGAAGATATAGGTGTGACAATAAAATGTGGTGAACCTTTTTATTTTTGTTGTAAAACGTATAAAAAAGTATGTTAGCAACTAAAATTCGTTTACTCCCTATTCTTAAAAGGCTTTCAAGAGTGCATTTCAACGGATTTTTTTAGTGTTTAATCGATTTCGCTTATAAAAAAGACCAAACCTTAGTTAAACCTCATCTTTACATTTGTTTTAAAGTAGTGGTAAAACGATGTATTTGTAAAAGTATTGATTGACCTACCTCAACGAATTTACAAACACTTCGATGTACCCTAATAATCATACTAATCACTACAATATGACCCGTATAATTTCGTTTTCATTTTACAATCATAGTTGACCTTTATAAGTGCTCTATGTTTGTTTTACTAAAGATGAAATAAAAATGAATGTATTATCATATATGAACTCTAATAACCAAATATTAAAACTTCTACTATTCTTCCTTTGTATAGGAAGTGTTTCAAAAAGTAGGGCGATTGAACCCATATACCCAATAATTGAAAATATAGTGTCAGAGGTATTGGTATTGAACAGTCATAGTTTTAACACGCACCAACGAAGCTCATTCACCTATTCAACACAAATGGAAGCTATAGAGCGTGGGCTAACCATTTTGCATTTTGTAAAAGATAAAAATATCGAGTATAAAACATTTGACACCTATGGAAGTAAAGAAGAGGTTGAAGAGTTTTTAGCTACGATTTCTAAAATGATAAAATCAAATGCCAAAATAGCCATACTTGCACATGATTCTGCGGCAGCTAGTTTGGTAGGGTTTGAAAAGCAGTTATTCACCTTAGGACTAATTAAATTAAGTACTCTAAAAGGTAGGCAAGCATACATTATGTATAATTTTAATGGTGTTATTAATGAGCAAGTTGATGATAATTCGATTACCAAAACCTTAGATGTTCCAGCTATAACAGGAAATGAAATAGTTTATTTTCCAAAAGAGACTTATGAATATACACCAAACATAAATAGATACATTGCTCACGCTGGCGGTGAGGTAAACGGAATAAAATCTACCAACTCTAAGAATGCATTAGATGAGAATTATAAAAAAGGATTCCGCATATTTGAGTTAGATATTATAGAAACCTCTGACGGAAAATTAGTAGCAGCCCATGATTGGAATATGTGGGCTCGGTTTACCGATTTTA
>CAXBIJ010000303.1:0-4512 GCA_963975675.1 uncultured Maribacter sp.
CTCGGTAGCTACATCTTGAAATTCCTTGAAATTTTGATAAAAAAATTTCAAGGAATTTCAAGATGTAGCTACCGAGCATTTTCTAGGAACTTTTGAAGCTAAAGGAAAACTTCCTGTTTCTCTAACCTAACAAAATTGAAATTTCAATCCGAACATAAAAAATTATTCTCAAAATTCTACCCATATGAAAGTATATAAAATCATCGGTCTAATGTCAGGAACTTCCTTAGACGGCTTAGACCTTGCCTATTGTCATATTTGGGAGAATAATGGAATTTGGGAATTCGACATAAAAAACACAAAAAGTGTATCCTACGCTGCAGATATCTTGAACACCTTAAAAGATGCCATTGGTTTATCCGCAGAAAAACTAATTGAACTGCATAATACCTATGGTACATGGTTAGGAGAACAAGCATTACTTTTTATTGAAGAGAATAAATTAGATGTTGACTATATCGCCAGTCATGGTCATACCACTCATCACAGACCAGAAATGGGGCTAACTTTTCAAGTTGGTTCAGGTCAGCATTTAGCAAATACATGCGGTCATAAAGTAGTCTGCGATTTTAGAACGAACGATCTTGCGCTAGGCGGACAAGGAGCACCTTTAGTGCCAATTGGTGACCGAATATTTTTTAATGAATATGATTTCTGCCTTAATCTTGGCGGCATAAGTAATATTTCTTTCAAAGTAAAAGGAAAAAGAATAGCCTATGACATCGGTTTAGCGAACATGATCTTAAACTATATTACCAGAAAAGTTGATTTAGAATATGATGATGAGGGCAAATTAGCACGAAAAGGCCACATAAATGAAGGTATGTTAAAACGTCTAAATGACCTTCAATACTACTTGCTACCCCACCCCAAATCTATCGGTTATGAGTGGTTTTTAGATGAAGTTGTTCCGATAGTTGAAGAAACCGATGACTCCATCGAAAATTTATTACATACTAGCATTCATCATATATGTGATAAAATAGCTCAGCAAATTAAGCTTAATACCAATGGTGAAAAACAAAGCTTACTGGTTACAGGTGGTGGGGCTTTAAACACATTTTTTATAGAAACACTACGGCAGAAATTAGGCGATGCCACCAACGTTATGATACCCGAAAAAATTATAATAGAATTTAAGGAAGCATTGGTGTTTGCTTTAATGGGTGTCTTAAGAGTTGAACAACAAACAAATGTTCTTTCATCTGTTACAGGAGCAAAAAAAGATTCTTCTAGTGGAGTTGTTTACCTACCAAATTGAACTTTTTTACCTAATTTACTACACTATAACACAAACTGAAATGTCAGAAAAACAAGAAAAAGCCACAGCTTATTGGAAAGAGAACGTACGATACCTATTTATACTTTTAGCGATTTGGTTTGTAGTTTCTTTCGGCGCTGGAATATTATTTAAAGATGCATTAGATACCATCAAAATTGGTGGCTTTAAATTAGGATTTTGGTTTGCCCAACAAGGGTCAATCTATGTTTTTGTAATCCTCATATTTGTCTATGTTCGATTAATGAATAAATTGGATAAAAAATACGGCTATAACGAATAGACCAAAATAAAACCAACCACCAAAAAACCAACAAATGAGTGTTCAAACTTGGACGTATATTTTAGTAGGGCTCACTTTTGCCCTTTATATTGGAATCGCTATTTATTCTCGAGCAGGTTCTACAAAAGATTTTTATGTTGCCGGTGGTGGCGTATCTCCACTTGCCAATGGTATGGCCACTGCTGCAGATTGGATGTCGGCCGCCTCCTTTATTTCAATGGCAGGGATAATATCCTTTGCAGGATATGATGGTTCAGTTTACTTAATGGGCTGGACTGGCGGTTATGTACTATTGGCATTATTGTTAGCTCCATACTTACGTAAATTCGGAAAATTCACCGTGCCTGATTTTATTGGTGACCGTTACTATTCAAAAACAGCGCGTATTGTTGCTGTTATCTGTGCACTTATAGTTTCATTTACCTATGTAGCAGGTCAAATGCGTGGTGTAGGCGTAGTCTTCTCAAGATTTCTTCAGGTAGACATTAATACCGGAGTAATCATAGGAATGGTCATAGTTTTATTTTATGCTGTTTTAGGCGGCATGAAAGGTATCACCTATACCCAAGTAGCACAATACTGTGTTCTAATTTTCGCTTTTATGGTACCTGCCATTTTTATTTCAATACAAATGACAGGAAACCCTATTCCTCAATTAGGCATGGGTTCTACATTAAATGATGGCTCAGGAACCTTTTTACTAGATAAATTAGACGGGCTCTCAACAGAACTCGGCTTTAATGAATACACCGATGGCTCAAAATCAATAACCGATGTTTTTGCAATAACCTTGGCCTTAATGGTAGGTACAGCTGGACTACCCCATGTAATCGTTAGATTCTTTACCGTAAAGAAAGTAAAAGACGCCCGTAAATCTGCTGGTTTAGCACTCCTATTAATTGCTATTTTATATACAACCGCACCTGCGGTTGCTGTATTTGCAAAAACGAACTTAATTAACACAGTTAGTGACGAAGAGTACTCTAGTATGCCAGTTTGGTTTAAAAATTGGGAAGAAACAGGACTATTATCTTTCGATGATAAAAATGCGGATGGTAAAATTCAATATGTAGCGGATAAAGAAAAAAACGAGCTTACAATAGACAACGATATTATGGTATTAGCAAATCCTGAGATTGCTGATTTACCAGCATGGGTCATAGCTTTAGTAGCAGCCGGCGGACTTGCAGCGGCACTATCAACAGCAGCAGGTCTTTTACTTGTAATATCTGCCTCTGTTTCTCATGATTTAGTAAAAAAAGTATTTAACCCAAACATATCTGATAAAGCTGAATTATGGGTAGCTAGAGGCGCTGCTACAGTTGCTGTAGGTATAGCTGGTTATTTCGGCATAAATCCGCCAGGTTTTGTAGCAGCCGTTGTGGCTTTGGCATTTGGTTTGGCAGCGGCTTCCTTTTTCCCTGCTATTGTTCTAGGTATTTTTTATAAAAAAATGAATAAAGAAGGAGCTATTAGTGGAATGGTTGTCGGTATAATTTTAATGCTTTTCTATATGACCAAATTTAAATTTGGTTGGTTTGGCGGCGGTACTGAGGCAGATTGGTGGTTTGGAATTTCACCAGAAGGTTTTGGTAGTATCGCTATGATTGCTAACTTTATTGTAGCAATTATTGTTTTACAATTCACCCCTGAACCCCCAGAAGATGTACAAGAAATTGTAGAGAATATTAGAATACCTAGTGGAGCTGGCGAAGCCACAGGTCATTAATTAAAATAATCAACTTTCAACAATACTATAAGGGTCTTATCACCTTTAGAATATAAAATTTACGAGGTCAATGAGTAATTACCACATTAAACATTTAGAGGAATATTTTCAAGTATATCGCAAGTCAGTTCGTAATCCTGAGGGATTTTGGGAAGAAATTGCTGAAGAACATTTTGTTTGGCGTAAGCGATGGGATAACGTCTTAAGCTGGGATTTTAAAAAACCTGAAATAAAATGGTTCGAAGGCGCTAAATTGAACATTACAGAAAATTGTTTAGATCGTCATTTACCAACCAGAGGAACTAAAACTGCCATCATATTTGAGCCCAACAATCCAAAGGAAGAAGCCGTTCATATTACCTATAGGCAACTACATGAAAGAGTTTGCCGCATGGCAAATGTATTATTAGACCATGGGGTAAAAAAGGGTGACCGAGTGTGCATTTATTTACCTATGATACCCGAACTTGCTGTAGCTCTTTTAGCTTGTGCTCGAATAGGGGCAATACATTCGGTAGTATTTGCAGGATTTTCATCTAATGCACTTTCTACACGAATCAATGATTCTGATTGCAAGATGGTTATTACTTCAGATGGTTCTTTTAGAGGTACAAAATCAATCGATTTAAAAGGAATAGTCGATAAAGCCCTCGAAGAATGTCCAGGAGTAGAAAATGTTCTGGTAGCAAAACGCACTGGTACTAAAATACATATGGAAAATAATAGAGATAAGTGGCTACAACCTTTATTAGATGATGCTTATGCAGATTGTGTTGCAGAAGTTATGGATGCTGAAGACCCATTGTTTATTTTGTACACATCTGGCTCAACGGGCACCCCGAAGGGTATGGTTCACACTACCGCTGGCTACATGGTATATACTGCATATACTTTTAAAAACGTATTCCAATATACTGAAAATGATGTGTATTGGTGTACTGCTGATATAGGTTGGATTACAGGACATTCCTATATTGTTTATGGCCCATTGGCAAATGGTGCAACTACATTAATGTTTGAAGGGGTTCCGTCTTATCCAGATTTTGGTCGTTTTTGGGATGTGATTCAAAAGCATAAAGTAAATCAATTTTACACTGCACCAACTGCTATAAGGGCATTAGCAAAAGAGAATTTAGAATATGTAGAAAAATATGACCTTTCGAGTCTAAAGGTATTAGGCTCGGTAGGAGAACCAATTAATGAGGAGGCATGGCACTGGTA
>CAXBIJ010000304.1:0-4503 GCA_963975675.1 uncultured Maribacter sp.
TACTTCGGCTCAAAATTATACACAATACCAAGAGTTAAAGTAGACCATGTAGCCTGATCCAATTCAATACCTGTGTATGAAAAATTAATCTCTACACTAGAGCTCATTAAATATGCAATCGTTGGCCTGTAATACAAACCACCATCATTACCTTCACTAACACCTAAGGCCCAACCTACGTTACCACCAAATGAGAAATCGTTTGATGTCCAAATACGTCCCCCTGCCGATACAGGGGCAAACTGAACTGGTTTTAAATCTGAACGCACAATGTTAGATTGAAATGTTTCTGCAAACCCATGTATAAAACCAACTGCAGGCCCTATATCCACAACTTCACCTAATGGGTACATATATGAAGCATCTACACCAACAACAACGCTAAGGGCTTCATTAAAATCGTTGAAAGGCAGACCCGCTTGAATACCCATTTTAAATCCTTCTTGAGCAAAAATTTGACTCGAAAAAATGATAACACCTAAGAACAAAAAGGTCTTTTTCATATGTATTGGTATAATTTTCATTAACATAGAACGAATTGAAATAGCAAATAGTATACAACAATAGGGGATAAAATAAGGGGTGATAAGCTCCCCTTATTTAAATATGCCTATTATAGTTCTTATTCTATCACGAAGCTAATACCTAGACCAAAAGCCTCAAATTCATTTCCTGAATATTCTTCAAGACCAAAAAAAAGGTCTCCAAGTAAAAGAAAAATCCAATAAAACATTGTTTATTTTATAATCAAGATTAGCGACAGGTGTTAAAACTATCTATATACCAAAATCTTCTCCTATTAATAAAAGTGATTGTTATATCTAATTTGAGTAGATAAAACAACTTAGAATAAATATTCTTATACCAAAAACCAATATTTCATAGCATTAATACTTTCCTTATAAATATTGTAATATCTATCTTTAAACCATGAATTGGCAACATGCTCTAAAAGATTATACCGTGTATCTTAAGTTAGAACGTGGATTATCAAAAAATTCAATCCAAAGTTATTCTCGAGATATTGAGAAACTAATGTCTTATTTAGATTCACATTCCATATCTGTAAACCCTATTCAAATAGAAAAAGATACCATTCTGCAATTTATATATGAAATTGCCAAAGTGATTAACCCGAGGTCGCAGGCACGAATTATATCAGGACTTAAGAGTTTTTTTAACTATTTAATTTTTGAAGATTATAGAAAAGACAATCCATTAGATTTAATCGAGTCCCCAAAAATAGGAAGAAAATTACCCGACACGCTTTCTGAAAACGAAATAGATAAATTAATACAAGCTATAGATTTAGGCTCAAATGAAGGGGAACGTAATCGTGCTATGCTAGAAACTTTGTATGGTTGCGGTTTACGAGTTTCTGAACTTATTGACTTGAAAATATCTGACCTTTTTTTCGAAGAGGATTTTATAAAAGTAACGGGTAAGGGGAACAAGCAACGATTTGTACCCATCAGCTCTGTCAATAAAAAGTATATTAATATTTACCGAAACGAAATAAGGGTTCACGTCAATATTCAAGAAGGATTTCAAGATATTCTGTTTTTAAATAGAAGAGGAAAACAATTAACAAGGGCCATGATTTTCACCATCGTAAAAAATTTGGCTGTTTCAATTGGTCTACAAAAAAATATTAGTCCACATACATTTAGACATTCGTTTGCAACACATTTGTTAGAAAATGGAGCAGATTTACGTGCCATTCAACAAATGCTAGGCCACGAAAGTATTACAACAACAGAAATTTATATGCACGTAGACCGTTCTCATTTAGCAGAGGTGATGAATAATTTTCATCCTAGAAAAAGTAGTTAAATCTTAAACTTACTATCTATAGCAAATACTGTTGGCATTTCAATTAAGCTTTCACCCAAAACACTCATGGTAGAGCTATTTAGTTGAACATTACTTTTTACTTATTTTATAAATTTTTCGGTAATATCATAACTGGTACCAGCTACAAAACCGAGACGATAAAAACTAGGATTATTCCCATAATTTCCTGTTTCAGTTTCCAACTCCATTCAAGAAAACAAATACAGTTTATCATTTAAGTAGACCTTACCCACCAAATTTATTTTAAATCTTTCAGGCAATAAAAACGTATCAAAAAAGCCCTGAAGCTCTAAATACGCAGCCTTTGAAATTCCATATCTAATCATAAAAGACTTATGAATTTCAGCATTTAAGAATGCAGAAATATGAATGCCCTGAAATTTACAATCTCATAAATGATGATGGTAATGTATTTATATGCGAAACTAAAATCTCTAATCTTTAAACTGACTATAGTCTCTTTTAAATGGTCTAATGATCAATCGTGCTTCGCGATCAAACCTAATATAGTTGTATACCCAATTTATGAATACGACCATTCTATTTCTAAATCCGATTAGAAAAAATAAGTGTACGAACATCCAAACAAACCAAGCAAAAACCCCTTGAAATCTATATCCATTTATATCACAAACCGCCTTATTTCTGCCAACCGTAGCCATACTGCCTTTATCTTTGTACTTAAAAGGATTCATTGGTTTGTGTTCTAACATTTTAACCAGGTTTTCACCTAAAAGTTTACCTTGCTGAATAGCAGGTTGTGCAACCATTGGATGCCCTCGAGGATAATCTTCCGTTACCATACAAGCAATATCGCCTATAGCAAAAATTTCAGGATAGGCTATAACTTGATTAAATTCATTGACGTTGATTCTATTACCACCTGCTAATATATCTTCTGAATCTAAACCTTTAATACCTGCACCTTTTACACCTGCAGCCCAAACTACAGTAGCCGTTTCAAAAACCAAATCGGTTTTTGTTGTAACTGTTTTACCATTGTAACCAGTTACACGAACCCCTTTCCAAACCTGAACCCCCAATTTCTCTAAGAAATCTTCCGCCTTTTTTGAAGCCTGCGCGCTAAAACCAGGTAGCAAACAATCGCCCCCCTGTACAATATTAATTTGTGCCCTTCGTGTATCTAAATCTGGGTAATCTTTTGGTAGAATGCCCTTTTTAATTTCTGCCAAAGCACCAGACAACTCTACCCCTGTAGGACCACCACCAACAATAACAAAATTCATTAACGCATCTCGCTCATGATAGTCATCGGTTAGAAGTGCTTGTTCAAAATTTTCAAGAATTAAACTTCTTAGATTAAGCGATTGTGGTATCGACTTCATCGACATTGCATTCTTTTCAATCTCGTCATTTCCGAAAAAATTGGTTTCAGAGCCAGTAGCTACCACCAAATAGTCGTATGAAAGGTCACCTATATTTGTAATGATTTTCTTTTTTTTGGGGTCTACTTTATCTACCACAGCTAAACGAAAATAAAAATTATCATACCCGATTAAAACCTTTCTTAAAGGATAGGCAATAGAATCTGGTTCAAGACCGCCTGTTGAAACTTGGTATAATAAAGGTTGAAAAGTATGATAATTATTTTTGTCTAAAAGAACGACTTGTACTTCTTTTTTACTAAGTTTTTTGGCTAAAGAAACTCCGCCAAATCCACCACCTATAATTACAATTCTAGGATAGCTTGAAAGTGGTATGTTCATAATGTATTACTTAATTGCAAAACTAAACAAATGCCCTTCTACTTTAAAATAATATTCTGTTTTTAGTATATTTAAGGTCTAACTACAAACAACACCTAAAATGCAAAAAACCTTATTTTTATTGGCAGTACTAAGTACTTCCTTTTTTTCAATACAAGCTCAAAAGAGCGAAAAAGAAATTCTTAAAAATCTCGAACAAAAAAGTGAAGATTATGGAATTATAGCCCAGAATATTTGGGAATTCGCAGAAATGGGCTACCAAGAGGAGCAAAGTTCTGGTCTTTTGCAAAAGACATTACAAGATGCTGGTTTTACCATTAAAAAAGGCGTTGCCGGTATACCAACAGCTTTTATAGCTGAATACGGCAGTGGAACACCTGTAATTGCTATTATGGGTGAATTTGATGCGCTACCAGGCTTATCTCAAAAAGCGACAGCTGATAAAGAGTCGGCAGGTAAAGCTGCAGGTCATGCTTGTGGGCATCACCTTTTCGGCACAGCTTCAACGGCTGCTGCCATTTCAACTAAAGAATGGCTAGTAGCAAATAAAGCACAAGGAACCATCCGTTTTTATGGGACCCCTGCAGAGGAAGGTGGCTCAGGTAAAGTTTATATGGTTCGCGAAGGTCTTTTTAATGATGTAGATATTGCCCTTCATTGGCACCCAGGTGCGCAAAATGCTGCAAGTGCTGGTGCAGCTTTGGCTAATAAATCTGCAAAATTTAGGTTTCATGGTATCTCAGCCCATGCAGCTGGATCACCTGAAAAAGGTCGTTCTGCACTTGATGGTGTAGAAGCTATGGATATGATGGTGAATATGATGCGTGAGCATATTCCTCAAGAAGCTAGAATACATTATGTAATTACAGACGGTGGCAAGGCCCCAAATGTAGTTCCTGATTTTGCCGAAGTTTATTACTAT
>CAXBIJ010000305.1:0-4501 GCA_963975675.1 uncultured Maribacter sp.
CGGTCATAAGTCATAAAACCGTTTACCTCTCCTTCAACATCAGTCGTTTGAGTATATACAGCAGCTGAGAACCCAGCCTTAACCAGTTTTTTCAATTCTTTAGCATACTTAACATATTCTGCTGTAGTTTCTTTTGAATTTTTAAACTTTACATAGCCCCAATTATTATCAGGTTTCCATAAATGATTTTTCAAAGGAAGTCCAATTCCTCCATATTCACCAAGCACATTGACTCTTTGTGCATCATACAAATACATATCAGGACCTGGGTAGTTATGTAAATCAACAATATCACCTGTACGATAAAAATTGCCTCCACTCGCAGAATTAACTAACCTATTTGAATCATATGCTTTTGTCCATTCTGTAATTTCTTCTGTTTTAAATTGGCCCCAAGCTTCATTAAAAGGCACCCAAACCACGATACTAGGGTTAGAGTACAAATAGTCCATTATATCTTTCCACTCTGTTCTATATATCTTTTCTGACTCTGCACTTCTCTTTAGTTCAGAGCCATCAAAATAATTATGATTTTGCCATTGAGGACTCTTGTCTCCACTTGGCATATCTTGCCACACCAAAATCCCCATTCTATCGCAATGGGTATACCATCTAGCTGGTTCTACTTTCACATGCTTTCTAATCATATTAAAACCCAGTTCTTTGGTTTTTTCAATATCATATTTTAGAGCATCATCACTAGGCGCAGTATATAGTCCATCTGGCCACCATCCTTGATCTAGAGGCCCAAATTGAAAATAATCTTGGTTATTTAGCTGCATACGAACAATACCAAAAGCATCTTTTTTCATACTAATCTTTCGCATACCAACATAACTTTTCACCTCATCTACAACTTCATTTTCACTTAACACCTTAATTTTTAAATCATATAAAAAAGGAGATTCTGGCGACCAAAGTTTGGCATTCGCCACTGATAATTCTAACTCTTCCCCAACCGTAGCTTTAACTGTCGCTATCATACGGTCACCATCAAAAGCAATTACCTCTATAATATCACCATACACTGCTCCTTTAACAATAGGTAAAACCTTTATTGTCTCATTATCTATGTTTGGCACCGTCTTTATATGTTCAATATGTGTTTTTGCAACTGGTTCTACCCACACAGTTTGCCAAATTCCTGTTACTGGTGTATACCATATGCCTTCGGGTTTCTTCACTTGCTTACCTCTAGGTTGTGGACCATCATTGGTAGGGTCCCAAACCTTTACGGTTAGCTGCTGCTCTTCGTCAACTAGAAATGGTGTGATGTCAAAAGAAAAAGGAGTATACCCCCCCAAATGTGAGCCAATTTTAACTCCATTTACCCAAACTACAGTTTCCCAGTCCACAGCACCAAAATGTAATATCAAAGATTGATTTTTCCAACTAGAAGACACTTCGAAAGAGGTGTTGTACCAGAGCTCCTTATCTGAACCTACTTCTTTCATGACCCCTGATAGACTTGATTCTACTGCAAAAGGTACCAGAATCTTACCTTGATAATTAGTGGGTGCAGCACTACCTCTTTTCTGTATGGTATAATCCCAAAGTCCATTTAAATTTTTCCATTCATCACGTTCCATAATTGGTCTTGGATATTCTGGAAGCACATTATTAGGTGTGATTTTTTCTGCCCATTCTGTTTTGATTTTTTCCCCTGCCGGACTCCACTGTCCTAAAACTGTGTGAGTTATTATAAAAACAAAAAGGAATAAAGAACTCAAAACTTTGATTCTTGGTGTCATCGAAAAGATATAGGTCATTATTTTGTTGGTTTATACTCTACAAATTAAGATTATCAACCCAATTATTATATACTCTATGCTTTTTTTATCACATTTAAATGTTTCAATCCATGTTTTTTGAAATTTCACAACCAATATTGAACTAAATAGTAATACCAATGAGAAATCGTGCGAAAACCAATCACTAATTTCAAAGAAATTCGAGCGTTATTAAAATAATATATGTCTTCAAAAACTACCCACTATAGACTTATTTAATACATTTTAAAAACGATATTATTGGCACTTATATAAATTATTAGCTGCAAAATACTTTCATTTACATATTGTTTAAATACTAGTTATTTTTTTACATCTTTTGGCATTTACAGTATTGGTGCTTACCTTGTTTGACCGACACAATTATTAAGCATCAACACCACATGATAACATTAATTGAAAGAGCCTCTTTGTTTACAGAAAGAGTTGCTATCAAAAGTGATGGTAAAAACCAAACATACCACGAATTATTAGAGAAATCAGAACATGTTTCTGCTCATTTACTACAAGACCAAAAAGATTTAAATCAAGCTAGAATTGCTTTCTTAGTTCCTGCGAGTTTTTCTTATGCGACTGTTCAATGGGGAATATGGAGAGCTGGTGGTATTGCTGTTCCCTTATGTGAAAAACATCCACTACCTTCTATTCAATACGTTTTAGAAGACACGCAAGCCACAACATTAATTTATACCGAGGCTTTTACAGAATTACTTTCTCCTTTATTTAAAAGCACCAATATTCGATTTGTCAAATATGCTGACATTAAACCAAAAAAAATTAAGCTACCTACCATTACTTTAGATCGTAGCGCACTTATTCTATATACCAGTGGCACTACCGGATTACCAAAAGGAGTCGTAACTACTCATGCTAATATCGAAGCACAAATTACTGCCCTAACTACTTCTTGGGAATGGAACAAAGATGATCATGTTCTAAATGTTTTACCCTTGCACCACGTACACGGTATTATCAATATGTTGAGTTGTGCTTTATGGAGCGGAGCATGTTGTGAATTCCTTCCAAAGTTTAGTCCGAAAGCGATATTTGATATTTTCTCAAAAGACGAGGTTAATGTATTTATGGCAGTTCCGACAATATATTTCAAATTAACGACCTATTTCAACGAACTTTCTTCTACTGAAAAAACGAAAATTTCAAAACACTTATCCAAATTCAGATTAATGGTTTCCGGTTCCGCTGCGCTACCTGTCAGTGTTTTGGAGGAATGGAAAGAAATCAGCGGACATACCTTATTAGAACGCTATGGTATGACCGAAATGGGCATGGCCATTAGCAACCCATATAATGGAAAACGTAGACCAGGTCATATCGGTCAACCGTTACACGGAGTCTCAATAAGACTTGCCGATGAAAACAATCAAATAGTTACCGTTGGTGAACCTGGAGAAATTCAAATAAAAGGACCCAATGTTTTTAAAGAATATTGGGGAAAGCCAAAGGCTTCTGCAGAAGCTTTTACTTCAGACGGGTGGTTTCATTCTGGAGACATAGCCTTATTTGATGTAGATAGTTACCAGATTTTAGGTAGAAATTCAGTAGATATTATTAAATCTGGGGGCTATAAAATATCTGCTTTGGAAATTGAAGAAGTGCTTCGTACACATCCGAAAATTAAAGATTGTGGTGTTGTTGGCATTCCAGATTTGGAGTGGGGAGAAATTATCGGGGTAAGTATCGTTTTAAAGTCTGATGAATTATCAGTTGAAGATTTAACATCGTGGATTCATGAAAAACTACCTGCTTACAAAACACCCAGGAAATATATTTTTCAAGAAGAATTACCTAGAAACGTTATGGGTAAAGTGACAAAAAATGATATTAAAAAACTATTTACATAAATTCACAGAAGTATGAAAATATATGGGGTAGCATTATTGGCAGCTTGTTTTTTACTCGGCAAATTTTTAGGGAATTTATTAGGCAAGCTCATTAACATCAATAATGATATTGGGGGCGTGGGTTTTGCTATGATTCTGTTAATGGCCTCGAGTATTTATCTTAGAAAAAAAGGTTGGCTAATTCCTGAAACTGAAAAAGGTATTTGGTTTTGGAGCGCCATGTACATTCCCATAATTGTTGCTATGGCTGCAACGCTTAATGTAAAAGCTGCAGTTTCTGGTGGCTTCGTTGCAGTTGTCGCCGGAATCGTCACTACTATTATTTGTATGCTTTTAGTACCTGTTTTATCTAAAATTGGCAGAAACAAAGAAATTCCAAAAACATAGGTATGGAAATCATTGAAAAGATTATTTCAAAGAATGGGCTCGTATTCTCATTTCTATTTGTAGGCATTGTAATGCTTTTTTCTTTTTGGATTTCCAAAAAACTATTGAGAAACAAAATACCTGGGGTAGCCATTGCAATTCTAATAGGTTTAGCATTAGCATTTACTGGTGATAAAAAAGGTATGGCAGATATTCCCATTTTTGCAGGAATGGCTATACTTGGTGGGTCTATGTTTAGAGATTTTGCCGTAGTGGCTACTGCAATGAGTGCAGATATTTCTAAAATAAAACAGGCAGGACTCGCAGGTATCATTTCACTATTTATTGGAGTTACCGCTACTTTTTTTATTGGTGCTGTAATTGCTTACTTCATGGGTTATACAGATGCAGTTAGTATGGCTACCATTGCAGCTGGTGCTGGTACCTACATTATTGGACCGGTTACTGGTACAGCGTTGGGCG
>CAXBIJ010000306.1:0-4496 GCA_963975675.1 uncultured Maribacter sp.
CTACCGCATTTTTTATGATAGAGGCTATTGGTGAAATGGTGCGTAATGGTTTAAAAATTAAAGCGGTCGCTACTTCTGAAGAAACGGAAAAATTAGCGAAGAAGTTAGGTATAAATGTGATCAGCCTAGCAGAAGCTAAAAGGTTAGACGTTACCATTGATGGCGCTGATGAGGTTGACAGTCAATTTCAATTGATAAAAGGTGGAGGCGGTGCATTGCTACGGGAAAAGATAGTGGCTCATAATTCTGATTTAAATATTATAATAGCCGATTCTTCAAAACAAGTTTCAAGACTAGGGCAGTTTAAATTACCTATAGAAACCATACCGTTTGCTACACAACTAATTATAAAAGAACTTGAAGAAATGAATCTTCATCCGGTTCAGAGAATGCGAGGTACTGAAGATTACAAAACGGATGAAAACAATGATATCGTTGATGTTGATATTTGGAAAACTGATATTAAACTAATCGATTTAGAACATCAGCTTAAAAATATACCAGGTATTGTAGAAACAGGGTTGTTTTTAACGTCTACTGATTTGGTAATTATCGGAAAAGGCGAAGAAGCAATACTAGAGAAAAAATAAATTATGCAAGATGAAAATCATTATGGTATTAGAAGCGGATGGCTAAGAGCAGCTGTTTTAGGTGCAAATGATGGAATATTGTCAACGGCAAGTTTAGTAATAGGTGTCGCTGCAGCAAGTACAACGAGAGAACCTATTATTTTGGCGGGAGTTGCAGGTTTGGTAGCGGGCGCATTATCAATGGCTGCAGGGGAATATGTTTCGGTGAGTTCACAATCTGACTTAGAAACTGCAGATTTGGAAAGAGAGCGAATAGAGCTTGAAGAAATGCCTGATGAAGAATTGTTAGAATTGAAACAGATTTATGTAGATCGCGGATTAGACAAAAATTTAGCCTTAGAAGTTGCAAAGCAGTTAACGGAACATAATGCATTAGAAGCCCATGCACGAGATGAATTAGGTATCAATGACATTACGCAAGCTAAACCATTAGTAGCTGCATTATCATCTGGAGCATCATTCGTTTTTGGAGGGTTACTGCCTGTTTTGGTAGCTTATTTTGGGTCGCTTGAGTATATGGAATATGTTCAATATGTTTTCGCTGTTGTATTTTTGGCTTTATTAGGTGCAATAGCAGCTAAAGCTGGTGGTTCTAATATTTGGAAAGCTATTTTAAGAATTAGTTTTTGGGGTACGGTAGCCATGGCAATTACTGCCTTAATTGGTCATTTGTTTGAAGTAAATGTAGCTTAGATTATACTTATTCTTTGCTTTCTACCGAGGAAATTATCGTTTCAAAATCTTTCATAGTGGCTTCCCCATTTAAAACTTGCATAAGAAATTCACTTATCAATTCTGGAAAATCAAAACCAAGAGAAGCCCATTCGTGTCCGCCTTCCGTATTACGATACACTTTGTAATTTCCATCCAAATCAGATAAACGTTCAGCAATCGATTTAGGTCCGTTTAAATTTAAATATCCAATATCGTTAGGATCGCAGTTACGATGGGCACTACTGCCGTAAGGCACAACGGTATCTTTCATGCCATGAAAAAATAGTAAAGGAATCTTATTGCCGGCATAAATATAATTTTCATCAACGACTGCGCCAGATAAACTTATGGCTCCCAGTATGGTTGCATCTGGGTAGGGCAGGTCTTTAAAACGATAATCGTACCGCATAAAAAGAAAGTTCAATACCGTTTCAGCTCCGGCACTGCTTCCAATCAAGAAAATTTTAGAAGAATCTACCCGAAATGGTTTTGCACTCTTAGTTAGATAATTTATTGCTTTAGAAAGGTCGGCAACAGCTTCAGTATAGGTATTCATTTTTATAGACGTAGCACAATCACAACCAAAAGATTTTCCTTTCCGTGAAAGTCTATAATCTATTGAGGCAACATTGAATCCTAATTTTGCCAAGTATTTACTTAAACCCTTTTCATCTCCTCCATTACGTTGCCCTGCAGTAAAACCACCACCATGAACCAAGATAATGGTTGGTTTCATTTTAAAAGTATCGGTTGGTACCATATAATAATCAAGTAGCAGCGTATCTGCGTAATTATAAGTTTTCATTTGAACGTTTCCCTTCTTACGATTTGTTGATTGCCCTATGATAGAATTCATCGTTAGGAAGAAACCAATTAAAAGGAGGTATTTGTAAAATTCAATTGATAAGATTTTCAAAATCATAAGGGGAAATTCAACTGTTACTAGGTACGTCCAAAGTAAACAGAATAGTATTAAAACGTTATAATTTGATTTATAAATGAATATCTCCTTGCATTAAAAAAGTATCATCTAATCAATATGGTAATAGCTACCAATATTAAAATCATGCAAATGTAGTCTGTAAGTCATTATAATTTAGCAATTAAAGAAAGAATAGATGGTTTTAGGTTTTAATGTTGTCTTCGAAAAGCCTTTCGAAAGTTTCGATATTATATGCTATGGTATAACTAGGGCTTATGACTTGAACGCTATAGAATTATGTTGCTCCAATTATTTTAATTAGCGCTTGAGATAAAGTATCTTTGACGAGATTTTAGTAGATTTAAAACAATCACAAAACTTAAAAATAATATTACAGTAAATGAATAAGGAACTAGATCAATTAGCAGCAGATAATATAAGGGCATTAGCAGTAGCCATGGTGGAAAAGGCAAATTCTGGACACCCAGGTGGGCCAATGGGAGGCGCAGACTATATGCACATTTTATACTCTGAATTTTTCAACTATGATCCTTCAGATATGCAGTGGCCATTTCGTGACCGTTTTTTCATGGATGCTGGGCACTTATCAACTTTAATGTACGCTCAGTATTATTTATTGGGTAATTATGAAAAAAATGATGTCGCAAATTTCAGACAATGGGGTTCAGTAACGCCTGGTCACCCAGAAGTTGATGTGGCAAGAGGAATTGAAAATACATCAGGACCATTAGGTCAAGGACATACTATGGGAGTAGGAGCTGCAGTTGCGGCAAATTTCTTAAAAGCTCGTTTTGGAGATTGGATGAACCATAAAATATATGGTTTTATTTCTGACGGTGGTGTTCAAGAAGAAATATCGCAAGGAGCAGGTAGAATTGCTGGGCACTTAGGTTTGAGCAATTTTATTATGTTCTACGATTCTAATGATGTTCAACTTTCATCTAAAACAGATGAGGTTACTTCAGAGAATACGGCAATGAAATACGAATCATGGGGATGGAAAGTTGTTACCATCGACGGTCACGACCATGAGCAAATTAGAAAAGCTTTAAAAGATGCTAACGCAGAAACAGAAAAACCAACACTGATTATTGGTGAAACAATAATGGGTAAAGGTTGTGTTACTGCGGATGGTACACCTTACGAAGGGTATACAGAACTACACGGTAAGCCAATTGGTGATACTGGTGCAGATTATGAAAAAACCTTATTGAATTTAGGTGCTGATGTAGCGAATCCTTTTGATATTTATTCAAAAGTAGAAGAATACTACGAAGATATTATCAATAGAAAGAAAGACGAAGCTCAAACTAAAAAGAAAGAAATTGATGCATGGCGTTCAGCGAATGGTGAGCTATCTGCCAAATTAGACGGTTTCTTAGAAGGTAAATTGCCTAATCTTGATTTTGGTTCTATTGAACAAAAAGATGGTCAGGCGACACGTGCCGCTTCATCTAATGTTTTAGCGTATTTGGCACAGAACGTTGAGAATATGATTGTTTCTTCTGCCGATTTATCGAACAGTGATAAAACGGACGGATTCTTAAAGAAGACACATATTTTAAAGAAAGGTGATTTCTCCGGAGCATTTTTACAAGCAGGTGTAGCAGAATTAACAATGGCAACAATGGCCAATGGTATTGCGCTTCACGGAGGTTTAATTGCAGTGGTTGCAACCTTCTTTGTATTCTCAGATTACATGAAACCAGCGATACGCTTAAGTGCGATTCAACAATTGCCTGTGAAGTTTGTTTGGACACACGATGCCTTTAGAGTAGGTGAGGACGGACCAACACACCAACCAATTGAACAAGAAGCTCAAATACGTTTGTTAGAGAAATTGAAGAACCATAGCCATGAACAAAGTTTCGTTGCTTTGCGTCCTGCAGATTCTCAAGAGACCAATGTAGCTTGGAAAATGGCCATGGAAAATACTAAGACCCCAACCGGACTTATTTTGTCTAGACAAGGTATTAAAGATGTTCCTGCAAAAAGTGGTAACCGTTACGAAGAAGCATTAGGCGCTGAAAAAGGGGGGTACTTGGTTCAAGAAGTTGCTGATCCAGATGTTATTTTAATCGCAAATGGTTCTGAGGTAGCAACCTTGGTAGCTGCAACTAAATTGTTAGAGGAAAAAGAAGGACTTAAAGTAAATATAGCCTCTATACCATCAGAAGGTATTTTCAGACAGCAATCTGAAGCCTACCAAGAAAAGGTAATTCCGCCGAACAAACCGATATTCGGACTTA
>CAXBIJ010000307.1:0-4495 GCA_963975675.1 uncultured Maribacter sp.
TATGGAACGTACAGATACACCTTTCTGGAGTTATTTCTGTCAAATTAGTGATAGTACTACCAGTTATGGCTCATATTCAGGCGCTGTGCCAAATGAAAAGATTACTTGGGGTAAATTAGATATTAATACTCCTAAATATATAATAGAAAGTGATGCGACTATTGTTGCACCCTTGATTTTTGCTTACCTTTTAGATATGTAATTATGGACAAGAACGCACATTTAAACAGAGTCATTGTAGACTTTAAAAAATTGACTCCAGAAGTTCTTAAACTTTTGGTAGATAAATATCCTGACGGTTATGATGATCGTAATATTATCTCCTTCAGAAATGGACAAGGAGAGCGTATTGAGGCTGTTGAGGTGTTAACTGCTGATACCAAGTATTTAGTGAAGATAAGCGCTAAGCTTGAGTATACTATGGAGAATTACGACGAAGATGATTATGAAGATTTCGATGATGATGATCCAGCAGCAGTAGTAGAGCCAGATCCAGAAGATATGGTTGATGGCGAAGATGAAGACTAGCTTTCTTGACTAGTTAGAACTACAAAGTCATTTAAATAAGATTAAAATATTCCTTTTTCGGATTGCTATTTGTATTCCGGAAAAGGATTATATCATATACATACATTTTAAACTTAATACCGTTGTATTTACAACACCTATATGAAAATTGATGAGATTGAGAATATTGAATTAAAGTTTTTAGACCTTGATGATTATCAAGAACTGAAAACAGCAATGATTTCTGCTTATGCCAATATGCCTGGGTCATACTGGAAAGAAGATCATATAAAATCTTTAATCAATAAATTTCCAGAGGGTCAGGTAGTTATAAAAATTAATGGACAAATAGCTGGTGTAGCCTTGTCTATTATTGTTGATTATGATGCATTCGACGATAATCATACCTACGAGCAGATAACGGGTAAATATACTTTCGATACCCATAATGATCATGGTGATGTTCTTTATGGTATAGAGGTTTTTATTAAACCTAGTTTTAGAGGCTTACGTTTAGGTCGACGTTTATATGATTATAGAAAAGAACTTTGTGAGAAATTAAATCTAAAGAGTATTGTATTCGGTGGTCGTATGCCTAACTACCATTCTCATGCTAAAGAACTTTCACCAAAAGAATATATTGCTAAGGTTCGTCGTAAAGAAATTCATGATCCAGTACTAAATTTTCAAATCAGCAATGACTTTCACCCTGCCAAAGTAATGAAGGGGTATTTAGATGGTGATAAAGCTTCTCAAGACT
The DNA here is from genome assembly GCA_963975675.1 of uncultured Maribacter sp. Taxonomy (GTDB): domain Bacteria; phylum Bacteroidota; class Bacteroidia; order Flavobacteriales; family Flavobacteriaceae; genus Maribacter. Next base: position 1,268 of record CAXBIJ010000307.1, read on the forward strand.
TTGCTATTCTTATGGAATGGGATAATATCTATTATCAAAAACCGAATAAAAAGGCGGCTACCAAAAAATCAATTGTTCGTTTAGGGTTGATTCAATGGCAAATGCGACCTTATAAAGACTTGGAGGAACTTTTACAACAAGCGGAATTTTTTATAGATTCTGTTTCTGGTTACAGGTCAGATTTTGCTCTGTTTCCAGAATTTTTTAATGCTCCCTTAATGGCAGGTAACAATCATATGTCTACCGCCAATGCAATTAGAGAGCTAGCTAAACATACCCAAGCCATAGTTCAGAGATTCTCTGAATTTTCTATATCCTATAATATCAACATTATTTCAGGGAGTATGCCTGAAATGATTGATGGTCGCCTTTATAACGTTGGTTATTTGTGTAGACGAGATGGTAGTATGGAACGTTATGAAAAGCTGCACGTTACCCCAGACGAGGCAAAGGTTTGGGGAATGCAAGGAGGTACGCAGTTCAAGACTTTCGATACGGATTGTGGTAGAATAGGAGTTTTGATTTGTTATGATTCTGAATTTCCTGAACTAAGTAGGTTATTGGCAGATGAAGGCATGGATATTTTATTTATTCCGTTCCTGACCGATACCCAAAACGGATATTCACGAGTGCGCCATTGCGCACAAGCACGCGCAATTGAAAATGAATGCTATGTAGCCATCGCAGGTAGTGTTGGTAATTTGCCCAATGTACAGAATATGGATATTCAGTTCGCTCAATCTATGGTGTTTACACCATGCGATTTCTCTTTTCCAACCAATGGTATTAAAGCAGAAGCTACCCCAAATACAGAAATGATTTTAATCGCAGATGTGGATATTGACCTATTGCGAGAGCTTAATCAATTTGGTGCGGTACGCAATTTAAAAGATAGAAGAACAGATTTATTTGAGTTAAAAAAGAAATAAAAAAAACTCCATAATTACAAGGAGTCAAAAAATAACAATTTGGATAATTTACAGATTATAGGTAGCGAAGAGTGGTGTGTATTTGGCGATTTAGGTATACCGGCTATTAAAGCAAGGGTCGATTCTGGCGCAAAAACATCTTCTTTACAGGCTGCCAATATAAAAATAGTTAATAGAGGAGCTAACGAATGGGTGAAATTTGAAGTGAGCCCGTTGCAAGAAAATCGAAGTATTGCCATAGAATGTCAGGCAAGATTGGTTGATCGTCGTATGGTTAAGAGTTCTTCGGGTATATCTGAAGTACGATTGGTTATAAAGACACCTGTTACCATTGGTGATTGCACTTTTGATATTGAACTTACATTGGCGAATAGAGATACGATGGAGTTTAGAATGTTATTGGGTAGAGAAGCACTTAATGAGCGTTTTATTGTGAATCCTGCGGTTAGCTATCAATTACAGTCCTTTGAAGATGCTGAGGTCAATAAACTTTATGCGCCTTATTTTAAGGAAAAGTCAGGATTGAAAATTGCACTTTTGGCTAGTAATCCTTTATTATATAGTAATAAAAGGTTGATGGAAGCTGCCGAGGCGAGGGGACATGAAATTGTATTTCTAAATGTGGAACAGGCCTATATGAAACTAGATGCACATTCTCCCGAAATTAGATATCGTGGTGGTGCTATCCTTAAAGATTTTGATGCTGTTATACCACGTATTAAGCCTGCTGTCACGTTTTATGGTTGTGCATTGATTCGTCAATTTAAAAATTTAGGAGTGTATTGCCAAAATTCGGCTGAGGCCATTTCGCAATCAAGAGATAAGCTTTTTGCATCTCAGTTATTCTCTAATAACGATATTCATATTCCTATTACTGGTTTTGCAAAATCACCTATGGATACCAAAGACCTTATTAAAATGGTTAATGGGGCTCCATTAATTATAAAACTTTTAGAAAGTACGCAAGGTAAGGGTGTTGTTTTAGCAGAAACCAACAAAGCTGCAGAAAGTGTTATTAATGCCTTTAAGAGTGTTAATACCAACATATTGGTGCAAGAGTTTATAAAGGAGGCCAATGGGCAAGATATACGCTGTTTTGTTGTCAATGGTAGAGTTGTAGCTAGTATGCAACGACAGGCTCAAAAGGGAGAATTTAGAGCGAATATTCACCAAGGTGGTATAGCTTCAATCATAAAGATTACCCCTGAAGAAAAGAAATTAGCCCTAAAAGCAGCCAAAGTATTGAACTTGGCAGTAGCCGGTGTAGATATTATTAGATCTAATAAAGGTCCGTTATTGTTAGAGGTGAATTCTTCACCCGGACTTGAAGGTATTGAAAACGCTACTGGTAAAGATATTGCCAATGCTATGATAATGGCAATTGAAAAGCGTTTAAAATTTAGTAATTAAATCATTTGAAAAACAGGCTAAACCCTGTTTTTCAAATTTTCTAACATTGTTTCTGTAGTTTTTTGAAGGTCGAATTTGGCCTTCCATTTCCAATCTTTTTGTGCCTTTGAGTCATCTATACTACTTGGCCATGAATCGGCAATGACTTGTCTAAAATCTGGCTCGTAGCCAATTTTAAACTCAGGAATAACTGCTTTAATATTTTCAGCCATTTCTTTAGGTGTAAAGCTCATGGCTGCTAAATTATAAGAAGAGCGTTCCTTAATTTTATGGGCTGGAGCTTGCATTATCTGTAAGGTGGCACGTATGGCATCATCCATAAACATCATAGGCAATTTAGTGTCCTCTTTTAGAAAGCAAGTGTATGAGCCTTCAGATAAGGCCTTATGGTATATTTCAACAGCATAATCGGTTGTGCCGCCACCAGGCATGGTTTTCCAACTGATTAAACCAGGATAACGAATACTACGTACGTCAACATTAAATTTATTAAAGTAATACTCACACCAACGCTCACCAGATTGTTTGCTGATACCATATACAGTACTAGGTTCCATTATGGTGTTTTGTGGAGTAGCTTCCTTTGGGGTATTTGGCCCAAAAACAGCTATACTTGACGGCCAGAAAATTTTATCTATTTTTTTCTCTTTGGCTAAATTCAGTACATTAAATAACGTATTCATATTTAAGTTCCACGCACGCATCGGAAATTTCTCTGCGGTTGCACTTAACATCGCTGCCATTAAATATATTTCAGATATATCATGGGAGGCAATAAGTTCCTCTAGGGCATCGTAGTTGGTCGCATCTAATATTTCAAAGGGCCCAGACTCCATTAATTCGTCGTTACCTTCTCTAATATCACTGGCGATGACATGGTCATTTCCAT
>CAXBIJ010000308.1:0-4485 GCA_963975675.1 uncultured Maribacter sp.
CTTCCCAATATCCAAAAATTAGGATTGTTGTAATTTGAAACCAATGTGCTAAAATCTTCTAAGTATTTATTAATTCGGTCTTTCTCAGGAAAAACGGTAAAATATGATACAAAATAGATGTCATCAAAATATTTTAAAACATCTTCTAAATTTTCCATCGGAATGGTTGGTCCAAGATAAATACATTTATATCCTTTTAAGATTATCTCATAGTTAATATATAAAAGGCCTATATCGTGAATTTCGTTTTCTGGTAAAAAAGCAACAAAAACTTTATCTTTTTTAGTTGGTTCTAAGTGCTGTAGCTTTTCAGTATTAAGCAGAATTTTTTGTTTAATTAAACTGCTGATAAAATGCTCATGCGCCGGACTTATAGTGTCTGTTTGCCATAATAGACCTAATTCGTTTAACAAAGGCACAAAAGTTTCCTTAAATATCTCACGAAAAGAATTCTGTCCTAAAAGTGCATTATAGGTATTAAAAAACATGGTCTGGTCAAAATTGACCATTGCTAATTTGAACGCATTTATTGCCTGACTTTTATGACTATGCTTTGCTACAATTTCTCTTACAACATACGGAATGTCATGGTCTGAAATTTTTGCTATTTTGGAAATCTTATGACCGTTATTATACAGAAGGGTAACATTAAGTAACTTTTGTAGGCTTGAAAGGCTATACGTTCTAATGTTTGTATCTGTTCTCTCCGGTGATAATAGATTATATCTTTTTTCCCAAATTCGAATCGTATGTGCTTTAATACCAGAGAGGTTTTCTAAATCTCTAATACTAAATTGTTTTTTTACATTGTTCATGTTTTCTGAAAAAGGATTAAACAAATTTACAATTAATTGGTTTGTATAGTACTACTGGAAAGTTAAAATTATCAAAATAAAAAAAGGCTAGATTTAAATCTAGCCTTTTTGTGCCCACGACTAGATTCGAACTAGCACGTCCTTACGAACACTACCCCCTCAAGGTAGCATGTCTACCAATTTCACCACGTGGGCAATTGTTTTCTTATAAAAGCGCAAATATAGAAACCTATCTTTCATTATAAAATATTTGAGGATATTAAATAAGGATACCTTCAATTTTAAATAAAAATTGATCGTTGGTATTTTGTAGGGGTTACACCTTTTATCTTTTTAAATTTTTTGTTGAAGTTCGAAATCGAATTAAAACCAGATAAATCAGAAATAAGGTTAATATTCAATTCACGTTTAGAACTAAGTAATTGGCAAGCATGTTCTACTCTTAGCTCAATTAAGAATTGAAAAAAAGTTTTATTGGTTCGTTGTTTAAAAAAGCGACAAAATGCATTGGGTGTCATAAAAGCCATTTTAGAGATTTCTTCTAACGCAATTGGTTTTTGAAAGTTCTTGAAAACATAATCAAATATTACTTGTAAACGTTCACCCTCATTAGATGTTAAGGTTTTTGAGTAAATGAATTTGCTTAATGGTTCTATTGCCACCGTGCTTAACTGCTCTAATAACTGCAAAAAAGAAACAAAACGGTCTAGCTTGTCTTGGGTAGATAGTTTTAATATGGAATCTGAAATTTGTTTTTCACCTGATAGAACTTTGAATCCGCAATTTGAATTGTAGAAAAAAGATTGTAAATCTTTAAAGTAAGGTAACTCGAAAAAATCATTTCCGAAGGTGTTTTCAGTAAAGAAGACAGTAACCATATGAGCGTTTAACTCCCCTGGAATACTTTTAAAAATATGAGGAAGATTGCTGCCTATAACATAAATATCGCCTTTTGAAAACTGATGTATACTATCACCAACTAATAATTTTCCTTTACCATTTACAATATAGCTGATTTGTATTTCTTCATGTTGATGTAAGCGATTATAGAATATAGGCTCTCTATCAATCTGAACAATTAAATGTTCATCTACTGGTTTCGGTATTTTAAAAGGATATACTTTCATTTGCATCTAATTTATCATTTTAAATCAATTAAAGAACAATAAGAGGGTAGAATAGTCTTAGGTCTGGTTAATATGATAGTACATAGTTTAGCATGCTAATAGTAGTTTTGGGTATCATTAAAAATAGATAAGATGAGTATATCATGGAAAGGCGTTATGCCCGCAGTTACTACTAAGTTTACGAATAAAGACGAATTAGATTTGGATATGTTTTCAGTTAACATAAAAGCGCAATTAGACGCTGGTGTAAGCGGAATAATACTAGGGGGTACTTTAGGGGAGGCGAGCACACTTACCTATGATGAGAAAAAGATATTAATGAAGGAAACCGTAAAGCTTGTTAAAGGCAAGGTTCCTGTAATAATTAATATAGCAGAGCAGACTACTAAAGGAGCTATTCATGCTGCAGAAGTTGCTGAAGATTGTGGTGCCACAGGTCTAATGATGTTGCCGCCAATGCGCTATAAGGCTAATGATTACGAAACAGTTACTTACTTTAAAGAAACTGCCAAAAGCACAAGTTTACCGATTATGATTTATAATAACCCTATAGATTATGGTATTATGGTAACTTTAGATATGTTCGAAGAGCTAATGGTTTGTGATAATATACAAGCCGTAAAAGAATCAACAAGAGATATTTCAAATATCACCCGTATTAAATCAAGATTCGGTAATCGTTTAAAAGTCTTAACAGGTGTTGATACCTTAGGATTAGAAAGTGTTTTAATGGGTGCCGATGGTTGGGTAGCGGGTCTTGTATGTGCATTTCCAGCAGAAACCTGTGCTGTTTACGAGCTTGCAAAAGCAGGAAGAATTGCAGAAGCATTAGAGATATATAGATGGTTCTTGCCATTATTAGAATTAGATATTAGTCCGCAATTGGTTCAAAATATTAAAATGGCAGAAGTCGCTACAGGTATTGGAACTGAAAATGTACGTGCACCAAGATTACCTTTAATAGGTGCTGAAAGAGAACGTGTAGCCGCTGTTATTAAAAAAGGAATGGCAACTAGACCTAAACTACCTAAGTATAAAGGAATTAACTGATTAATTTATAGTTAGTTAAGATGAAATTAGAAGATTAATTAGATTGAAAAGTAAAGAAAGAATCAGAAGTTATTACAGGTTCTTTCTTTATTTTTGAGTACCACATAATAACAGAAAATGATAAGCGGAAAAAATATAATAGGAAACAAGTTGTCAAAGCAAGGAGAGGTAACCTATAAAACATTTAATCCTAAAACTAATAAAGAGACCGATTTTACATTTTACGAGGCCACATCGGTCGAAATTAATGAAGCGGTTGAATTGGCTTCTGAAGCTTATAAAATCTATAAAGATATTTCTGGTAGTAAAAAAGCTGATTTTTTAGAAGCTATAGCTATTGAAATTGAGGCTTTGGGAGATGAATTAATAGAAACCTATTGTAAGGAATCTGGTTTGCCAGAAGGTAGGGCCCTTGGAGAACGTGGCCGTACGATGGGACAATTAAGAGCTTTTGCTACGCTATTGAAAGAAGGTTCTTGGGTAGAAGCTGTAATTGAAAAAGGACAACCAGACCGAGAGCCAATGCCTAAAGTAGATATTAGAAAAATGTTGTTTCCATTAGGTCCGGTTGTGGTTTTTGGAGCCAGTAATTTTCCATTGGCATTTTCCACTGCTGGTGGTGATACCGCAAGTGCGCTTGCTGCAGGTTGCCCTGTAATTGTAAAAAGTCACCCAATGCACTCAGGAACAGGAGAATTGGTTTCTTCGGCAATTATAAAAGCCGCTGAGAAAACAGCAATGCCAAATGGCGTTTTCTCAAATTTAAATAGTAGTGGTATAGCAGTCGGTCAACAATTAGTAAAACACCCTAAAGTTAAGGCTGTTGGTTTTACAGGTAGCTTACACGGTGGCACGGCATTATATAAATTGGCTAACGAACGCGATGAGCCTATTCCTGTTTTTGCAGAAATGGGTAGTATAAACCCTGTAGTAATTCTTCCTTCTGCTCTTGAGGCTGTTGGCGCTACTTGGGCAACCAAATATGCCTCATCAATAAATTTAGGTGCTGGGCAATTTTGTACGAATCCTGGTTTGGTTTTGGGTATTAAAGGAGATCAATTAGATGCTTTTTCTAAAACCTTATCTCAAGAAATACTAAAGCTTGAACCAACCTACATGTTGCATCCAAATATATATGCTAAATATAATGAGGGCAAAAATGACTTGTCTGGCCAAGATGGGGTTACTGTAATTGCTGATTATACAAATGAAACTAGTGCGAATGTAGCTCGACCAACAATACTAAAAGTAAGTGGGGCTAGTTTTTTAGCAAATACAAAACTTCACAAAGAGGTTTTTGGGCCTTTTTCTGTAATTGTAGCTTGCGAAAACGCGGAACAGCTAGAAGAAATATTAAATAATTTAGAAGGTCAATTAACAGGTACTATCTTAGGAAACGAAAAGGATCTTGAAATGTTTGGTCATGTAGTTGATGCACTTCAAAGTAGAGTAGGGCGTATTCTATTTAATGGGGTACCTACTGGTGTAGAAGT
>CAXBIJ010000309.1:0-4476 GCA_963975675.1 uncultured Maribacter sp.
TAAATCGACCTCTATGAATTTCGTGATAAATGGGGATGTTGTGTGTTACAGAAAGTTTTCTATAGCATCTATAATTCTACAATTATCCTCAAAGGAATAATAATCTTTTCCGGTATGGGAATTAATAAAGTCAGGTTTAAAAGGCAAAGAACGTTCTAACCGGTTTATAACAGAAGTAATATATTCATCAACGGATTCAAGCTTTATGGCTAATACTTGTTGCACTACACAAATAAAATCTGAATCACTATTTCGAATCGCAGTTATATTCTTTAAAAATTGTTTTTCAAAAGCTTCATTATTGGGTATGTTAATTTCAATACCTTGAAAACCTAGGTCTTTAGCACTTTTAATAAATTCTGTAGCCGATAAATGTTCACTGCCCCAATAGGGATACAAATAGTTAATATTTTTCATCTAGTACAAAATAGGATTCAAAGGAGAGTTAATGGTTTTTCCAATCTGGGCACCAGGGCACCATGTATCCCAATCATTCTGTTGACCATCATTACTAGGTTTTTTCAATTTCATATTCTTATCCATATAAATAATGGTCATAACCTTACGCATTTCTTGGGTTGTATTTGCTCCTGCACGGTGAAAAACCCACCCAGAATGGAAACTGACCTCACCAACATCGAATGGCTCTATAACATGTTTAAAATCGGTTACCTTCAACCTATTTTGTATGGCCTTTTCACTTTCATCACTTATAGAAAGGTCTCTGCCCTCCATAATTTCATGGCTTCCGGCACTAAACTCTAAAGGCCCCATATTTAAAGGGGTTTCCTGCAACGGAATCCAGGCTGTGACGGTTTTATCTGTTTGTAAGGGCCAATAATACTGATCGGCATGCCATGGAGTAATACCGCCACCAGCTTCCTTAAATAATGCTTGATCATGGTATAGACGAACACCATCTACTTGCATAAGTTCAGTTGCTAATTGTGCCAATCTTTTTGAAAATATTAGCGGTTTTATGGTTTCATCCTCTTTCCACAAATTAAATAACTGTACAAATGCCTTTCCATAAGTATCTCTTTTATCTAAAGGCTTTGGTTCTGCATTCAATTCTGTTACTTTTTTTGAAATAATACCATTAAAATATGTTAGGGTCTCTTGATCAAATACATTTTTTAATTTAATGTAACGGTATGTACAATAAAAATCAATCTGATCCTTTGTTAGGGTATATGGCATATCAATTAATCCATGGTTTTTCATACTGTATACTATTTAGAGATGTGAAATTAAGATGTTAACCTTGATAATAGTTTTTCTATTTTAACCAATACTATGCATATCTAAACTTTAATTACTTAAATTAACTTAAATAATGGTTTATATAAGCTATAATGAAGCCTGTTGTCGAAAATATCGGTTTACAAAAATCAAAAAAATCTTTTCATTTTTTTAAATTAGAAGAAACCCAGTTTAGACCATTTTGGCATTATCATCCAGAGTTAGAACTTACACTTATTACTAAAGGTTGTGGTACTCGTTTTGTGGGAAATAGTATTCTTCCCTATTCAAAAAATGATTTGGTTCTTTTGGGAGCGAATCTTCCTCATAATTACGCATCTCTAAATTATGATGAACAGGAGCGGCAAGGTGCCATAGTGCTACAATTTCCTTCCCATATATTTAATTCGTTTAGGGAATGTGAACTGCTACATGTTTTATACCATGAAGCTGAAAGAGGTATTCAATTTATGAAACCCAAAGCAACCACCTTACAATTGATTTATGATTTTGACAAGGTAGGCACAACACAACAGGTAGCGATTTTACTTCAGATATTGCATCAATTATTTCAAGATAAAAATAGAAAGTATCTGGCTTCCTCATTATACAATCATCAAATTGTAAGTGCTAAATCTCAAGCTAAAATAAAGACAATAACCACTTATATTCTTGAGAATTTAGACAAGAAACTAACTGTAAAGGAAATGGCGGATATATCTAATATGGTAGAACAATCTTTCTGTAGATGGTTTAAAAAGGCTGTAGGTCATTCCTTCGTTACATTTTTAAATTCTTCTAGAATTGAACAGGCCTGTATATATTTATCAACCTCAGATAAATACATACAGGCCATAGCTTTTGACTGTGGTTTTGAAAGTGTCTCTCATTTTAATCGCACTTTCAAAAAATTGAAAGGAATAAGTCCGAGAGAATTCAGAGCTTAAGCTTCGACTTCGGCCTTAGTTTCTGCTTCAATAGGTTCTTCCTCAATTACTTCTACCATTGCGGGTACGGAATCTTTCAAAATATTAAATTTTTCTACACGTGCCATATCATCTTCTTCACCTGAAAAATATGGAAATACATCCATAATTGGTGATTCTGAAATGGCAGGTACAGAATACTCACCCATAGTGTCTTTCATAACACTTATGGTATTATCGTATGCTTCTTTAACATCATTTGCCTGTATCAGCAAATACATATTTGTCTTACGTTCTTTACCGCTTTCTTCATCAAAGGCAATTAAAGAAACCCTAGATTTAAACCAACGATCCGAATTCTCAAAAGGATGAATTTCTGCATAATTAGCAACTTTAATATTCGTGATTTTAATTTCATCACTATCGCTTAAATAAGCCGACATTTCTTCGGTAATTCTACTTTCTGCCTCGGTATATGAAATTGCATCAACCAAAAAAGGTTCTGTTTTTACTTTTTGCATACCTGAAGCTTCATCAAGTTTTCTATATTTTACTTTACACTCATACCAAGTGGCGCTCATATTATTTTATTTTAGGGGTGTCAAATATAGTTTTTAGCCATTGTTCTTAGGGTTAAAAAAGAGGATAGATATTCACAAAATTTCGAATTTAATCATAGCCCTTTTATCCTTAGAGAGTTATAGAATTTAATAATGAGTTTTAATCCTGAGATTGCAATTAATCAACGTGATATTGAATAAAACACTTCAGTTTACATAGTTAATGTAAAGCCGAAGCTCAAGTTTGAAGACCGGTCATTTTCTGCCGTAGGCGAAAAACTGCTATAGAAATAATTATAAAGCGCAGATAAACTTATTACTTCTGTTATTGGTAATTCTGCCTTTAATTGACACAATATGCGATGATTAGAGATTTGTTGATATAATGGTTGAAAGTATACTGTTCCCGTTAAATCTAATCGTGTTTTTTTAAATGATTGATTTATGGAAAGATAACTACTGTTTCTGTGATTATAAAAAAGTTCATTGGTGACATCTATCTTTTCAATTTCATACATGTATGCATTTCCAAAATAAGCCTTTGTAGTTTCAGTTGAAATCATTTTTAAACGAATGCCTGCACCAATTAAATTTCTACTGGTAATGGTCAATAATTTATTATTCTGATTTTGGATGAAGGCCTCTAATCTAAAAAGTTTTGATATTTTTTGATTGTAGCGAAAATGAAAAAACCATGAGTTCTGAAAATCTTGATCTTGACTTCTGATAAGATTATAGTTACCAATGAAAAAGTATATTTTCTTTAAATCTTTAGATTTCAATTGAGTAGTAATATTAGAACCTATTTGAAAAATATAGTCTCCATTATTATCTGTATAATTAGCTAAAACATCACTTTTAAGAGCAAACCGGGTAGAATCTTTCTGCATTCTTTTCGATTCTATATTCACTAATTGTCCATTTACATTTTGATTAATCGTTTGAAAAATGAAAAAGAAAAATAAGATTCTGTAAATGTTCATTACTAGGATTTAAAACTAGCCGGCAAAGTTATCAAAACATTGTTAAAATAAAATTTGAAGTAAGTAAAGTATATTATATGTGATATCTTAAAATAATTCTTCTTTTAAATGGTCAAAATAAGAATCACTTAGGGGAATAATTGCTTCAGAAAGAAGTAAGTCTCTACCTTTTAACCCCGTTACCCTATTCTTAATTACAATAAATTGCTCAATTAATTATTAATATTGAAGCTTTGTTAAAAGAAATCCAATCATACTGATTTTAAGATAATTAGTATTATCTTAAGCTTAATAAAAAATCCCTACTTTTATAAGGTTTACAGAATTACTTCCCCGGTTTATTAGTGTATCAACATTGTAAAATAAATGACATGCCAATTTATATGGATCGCCACGATGTGGCAGAAGAGGTGAATGCTGAAATTGTTGCCACTTTACATAAAGAAGATCTTCTAATTCAACACCAATATTGCTGCAAGGGTCTTACCTATTGGTATGACGATATTAGAAAAACAGCTTTTTGCTTGGTAGAGGCACCTAATAAAGAAGCTATTTCAGAAATGCATGCCCAAGCACATGGTGAGGTTCCAAATACAATCATTGAAGTAGATGCTAGTATTGTTGAGTCATTTTTGGGTCGAATAGAGGATCCTGTAAAATCTCAAAAAACAGAATTAAATATTGTTAATGATCCGGCTTTTCGAATTCTAGTGGTACTGCAACTTTTTGAAAACGAACTTGCGACTGTGCCTGAAAATAAACTGT
>CAXBIJ010000310.1:0-4474 GCA_963975675.1 uncultured Maribacter sp.
CTGTGTCGGTAGGGTAGAGTATTAGGCCGCCATTTTCAAGAACCTCTATACATTTATTTATTTCTTCTGTCATAGCTTTTCTAAAAATTGTTTAAAGAAATGTTTCTGGTTTAATGTTAAAATGTTGGGTTAACGCTAGCCATTGAGTTCTATTCTTGTCACCACCAATATTTGATTTTTTGAGAGAATATTTTTGAGATCCTAAAATAGGAATAGGTGTTTTAGCTCTATTTTTAGCTAATATGGAATTCGTTCCATTTAGTAATGCCATAGCTTTAAACCAAAGGTCATCTGCCTTAGGAGCCAATGATAAGAATAGCTCAGAATTTGTAGTAATATCTTTGAGTTTTTTAGGAGGATATAGAACACCCTCAGCCCCAATAGGGATTACTGCAGTAGAATTAAAATTCATATTTTTTTCAAAGACCCAATTTCTATAGGGTAGTAATTCACCATCACCAGTGTACCTTATGTATCTGGTTTGATTGGCTATTATATTATCTGGATGTAATATATATTCTTTATACAGTAAACTAAGCCAGTTGGTTCTATACATCATATCATCATCACAAGTGATAATAATATCTTCTGGAAAAAGTTCAAGGCTATGAATTAATTTTCTGTGAGAACAGGTTAAATCGGAATACATGATTTCAAATAAATCACTTTCCAATATTCTTAATTTAACTGGTATTTCATTTTTTAAAGATTCATGTAGCCAAAGTAAAATTTTCTTTGGTCGGGAGTCTTGGTTTAAAATACTTCGTATGGTTAAGTGCAAGGTCTGCAACCTTTCTGGTATGGATGTTAAAGAAACAATCACAGGTATTTCTTCTTTTGTTTTAGAAACAATACTTTTAACCGAAAGCGACGAAAGTTTAATTGAAGTGTAAATAGATACAGGTATTTCTTTCAACTTCATTATACAATGCTGTTATTTGTCGTTTATTAATGTAGTCAGTCTTTTCAAGTTCAAAGATAGATAAGACTTTTATATTTTTGTGGTAATTTGAAGCGCAGTATGGAGATTCCTAAAATAAGTATCATAGTTAGTACATATAATGCCGAAGAGTGGTTGAAGAAGGTGCTGTGGGGTTTTGAGCAACAAATTTTCAAAAATTTTGAAGTTGTCATTGCTGATGATGGCTCAAAAGATCCAACGAAAGAATTAATTGCTGAAATGTCAAAAAAGGTTCATTATCCTATTGTACACGTATGGCAAGAAGATGATGGATTTCAAAAATCTAGAATATTAAACAAGGCAGTTACCGCTTGCTCTGCTGACTATATTATAATGACCGATGGCGATTGCATTCCAAGAGAAGATTTCGTTCAGGTTCATTATATTAATAAAGAGGTTGGTTATTTCATTTCTGGTGGTTACTATATGCTTCCTATGAACATATCTAAGCTGATTACACTAGAGGATATTGAAAAACAACGTTGTTTTAATATTCAATGGCTTAAAGAAAAAGGTATTCCACAAACCTTTAAGAACAACAAACTTACTGCTCAAGGATTTATTTCTAAGATTTTAAATTGGGTTACCCCTACCAATGCAAGTTGGAACGGACATAATTCATCTGGTTGGAAAAAGGATATCGAGAATGTAAACGGATTCGATGAACGAATGCAGTACGGTGGCCAAGATAGAGAATTAGGAGAACGACTTTTTAACTTTGGATTAAAATCTAAACAACTTCGTTATAGTGCTGTATGTGTTCACTTAGACCACAAAAGGGGATATAAGACTCCAGAATCGATAGCGAAAAATGTGGGAATTAGAAACACTACTAAAAAGGAGAAAAGCGTGTGGACTTTTTATGGCATTACCAAGTAATACGCTAGCTCGTTCTTTTGTTCAAGTTTTTTAAGTTCTCTGTAGCGTTCTAAAACGCCCAGGGAATTTAAGTGACAAATGATAAAACCTTTTTTACCATCTAAAAAGCCAAGACGTAAAATATAATGGTTAAAGAATTTCCAACTAGTTTTTGCAATCATTAGTGCATAGCTATATTTCTTTTCTCTGTAAAATGATTCGATAGCCTTTAATCTACCATATTTCAACATTTTACCTTTGTAATCTTCATGATTTTTGTAGCAGTAGTGTATTAATTTCTCCTTCAAGATGCCAGAAGTTCCATTAACATCTAAAGTTTCGTGAACTAATTTACAATCAGAAAATGATGCTTTGCTTTTTCTAAAAAGCCTATAGTTTTTATCGGTTTGCCAGCCACTATAATTTAGCTTTTCATCCTCGAACATAAATTGGCGATAAAACCAAAATGCAACTATATCAGTATTGCTAGTGACTGTTTCTGTAATTTCCCTTTGTAAAGAATTAGAAACAATTTCATCAGCATCTAAAAACAATACCCAATCATTTGTTGCTTGCTTTAAAGCAAATGATTTTTGAGCTGTAAAATTTTCAAACGGATGTTGAATAACTTTTACTTTTGGGTGACTCTTTAAAAAATCAAAAGTTCCATCAGTACTAAAAGAATCTACCACTATAATTTCATCGGCAAAAGAAACAGAATCAATACACTTTTCAATGTATCCCATTTCGTTATAGGTGATGATTAATGCGGTTAGTTTTTCTTTTTTGGTAATCATAGTAATCCAATTTGGTAGGTTGGCTCTAATCGGAGCGAACAAAGTTATAACAAAAAAGGAATTAAAAAATTGTATAAATAGGTAAATTTCTTACAAATTTTTAAACAATAGCATTAGAGGGTTTTTTACGATAACAAGAGTCTGTTACCTGTAAAAGGTTGCTTTTAATTTCTAAAAAATGACAATTTTTAATTTTTCGTGATGAAGAATTAATGATTATGAATTGTATAAAAAAGACACCTCTTGACTGTCTTTTAAGGGGGTAATGATGGTCGAGAGGTATTTTTTTTAGTCTAAACTGCTACGTTATACTCCCTTAGAGCATCATTTAATGAAGTTTTCTTATTGGTACTTTCTTTTCTTTTCCCAATAATCAATGCACAAGGCACATTGAATTCACCAGCCGGAAATTTCTTTTTGTAGCTACCAGGTATAACCACCGAGCGTGCAGGTACCAATCCTTTTCGTTCAACTGGTGTTTCACCTGTAACATCGATAATTTTTGTACTCATTGTTAAAACTACATTCGCACCTAGCACAGCTTCTTTCTCTATTCTAACCCCTTCTACGACAATACAACGAGAACCAATAAAAGCACCATCTTCAATAATTACTGGAGCTGCTTGTAGTGGCTCAAGAACTCCTCCGATACCTACGCCACCACTTAAGTGTACATTTTTACCAATTTGAGCGCAACTACCTACAGTGGCCCAAGTGTCTATCATAGTACCTTCATCAACGTAAGCTCCAATGTTTACATAACTTGGCATTAAAATAGTACCAGCAGAAATATAAGCGCCATGTCTAGCAACAGCATTCGGTACAACTCTAATTCCCTTTTCGGCGTATCCTCTTTTCAATGGTATTTTATCGTGGTATTCAAATATACCAGCCTCTAGAGTTTCCATTTTTTGGATGGGGAAATACATGACTACAGCTTTTTTTACCCATTCATTAATCTGCCACCCATTAGTGGTAGGTTCTGCGCATCTTAATTTACCAACGTCTAAAAGGTTGATTACTTCTCTTATACAATCTTGGGTTGCAGTTTCTTTCAAAAGATCTCTGTTATCCCATGCTTTTTCAATTTGTGCTCTCAGTTCTGTCATTTTCATCAAAAATTTACTCAAATATAAGTTGAAGTAGAGGAATTCACCATTTGCGAAAGCACATATAACAAATTATCCTTTATTTTTGCCAAAAATTAAGTTTGGGAAGGATTCTTGCAATTGACTATGGTGTAAAACGTATTGGCTTGGCAGTTACCGATGAGATGCAAATGATAGCATTTGGTTTGACTACCATTTCAACTACCGAAATTTTTGATTACTTATCTGATTATATTACTAAAGAGAAGGTTGATCTTATTTTGGTTGGTGAACCTAAACAAATGGATAATACGGCTTCAGAATCTGAATTTTATATCAAACCATTTTTGGTGAAATTGGCAGAAAAATTTCCGACGATTCCTATTAAAAGGCATGATGAGCGTTTTACCTCTAAAATGGCTTTTCAAACGATGTTAGATAGTGGATTAAAAAAGAAGCAAAGAAAGAATAAAGCATTAATAGATGAGATTAGTGCAACAATAATCTTACAATCATATTTAAGTATAGTTTGATTTCTATGTTGATAAGATTAGAAATTTTTATAAAGCGTAAATTAAGACAAGCATTTAGTTCTTATTATATTAAGAGGGACATTGCTAAATTAAAGAATACCAATTTTGTATTAATTTCAAGAAACTGTTGGGGAGGTAAAGCATATCAATGGTTAGGGTTGCCTTATAATTCTCCTTTTGTTGGGTTGTTTTTATTTGGGCCTTGTTATATGAAATTGCTTCGTGATTTTGATTCTT
>CAXBIJ010000311.1:0-4453 GCA_963975675.1 uncultured Maribacter sp.
TTTTTACAATTTTATGTAGTGTTAGTTACTCTTCTTATGGGCAACAATTATGGCCCTCCCCATTTTTGCTGAATTCGCTTATAGAATGGTAGAAGGCGATTTAAAGACATTAATACAAGAAAAATTCGGTGGGGTTTACCATAGAGTCTTAGGCGGATTAATTGCCGGTGGCATGTTATTTATGGTTGTTTTCACTATGACACTTGGTTATTTTAGGCCCTCGCAACCAGCAAAAATTAATATGCTGCCCATTGTTAACTTTTTAGGGGCAGATTCACATGATGCTTGGCGCTACTTACCCTTAGGTTTTGGCGACCAAATGGCCTGGCTTTCTTCACAAACCGATGCCATGACGGTCGATGGAAATTACCACTCTGCACGTCGATTACCAGAACTTACAACTAGAGCCATTGAGCGCATAGAAAACTCTAAATTTAGGGGTGTAGAAGGTATAGGTTCATTACAACAGTTTTTAACCGTACCCGAAAAATATAATTTAAAATACATTTTCTCCAATGATAAATTCTACGACCCTATACTTTATTATTGCGGCTGGCAACGACTACAACAATTAGAAAATGGGATTATGGTTTGGGAGAAACTAAATGTAGCTCCTATACCTCAAATAAAGCCCAAACAAGATGTGCCTACCATAATGAAAGTTATGTGGGGTATTATACCATTATTAACTGTATTATTAGCAATTTTTGTAAATATTCAAATGATTTGGGTGCGGCTATTAAAGTCTAGAAAAGTAAAAGAACATTCTTTTATGAAACTAGAGCTACCCTATAATAAATTCTCATCCAAGCTTTTAACCTTTTCTCATTGGTGGGCATTTGCCATGCTTATTTGTTTAGGGTATGGCATCTATATATTTTATGTAAAAAATGTTACACAATTATCGCCAAACAATGTCGTAGAATCTTATTATGATGCTTTAGATTTTAAAGAATTTTCTAGAGCACACTCTTATATTGATCCAGAAGAAAATATTGATATTGCCCAATATATGTTAGAAGTTTCGGTAACAGATGGCATATTAAGTTCTTATGCCAAACTAGATTCTCTAGGTATTGAAATTTACGATAAAACCGAAAATAGCGCAAAAGCAAAAGTAGCCACAAGATGGATTACTCCACTAGAAAACGTATTTAACAATGACTATCACGAGCTTATAAAAAGGAAAAATAAGTGGTATTTAAAATCTTCAAAAGTTGATAACGATATTCCACCAGATCAACTTTTTACGGCTAATAGCACAACCTATTATAACCACGGTAGAAGAAAAATCACTACCCAAGAGACCTATCACGAAGACGTTTTAAAGCAGCCTGTTTTAGAAATTCTATCGGCTAAATTGGTGAAATACAAAGGGCAGTACAGTATAATTGGTGAGCTTCAAAATGTGGATAATACACCCGCTGATATTGTTATAAAAGCAACGTTGTATAATGACAATAACAAAGAGCTGGCAAATTACAATGCCAAACATCAAATTAAGCATAAGTTAATGCCTAAGGAAACCACTACGTTTAAAATAAATTTTGAAGGCATTGCATGGTCATCTACAAAAGACACCTTGCCTCCAACCTTCGACCCTAATCAGTTTACACCAATAAGTTTTGAAGAGCAACCAACTAAATTTAATTTACAATCTGCCGGAAATACTGCTAATACAGATTTATATAAGCACGTAGCCTTACAAGATTTAGAATATACCGAACAAGGTTTTAATGGTGTTTTATTTAATTCTGGGGTACAAGAAGTTACCATACCTCAATTAATAATTTCCTATTACGATGCCAATAGCCAATTACTTTGGGTAGATCATAAATTTGTAACCGAAGGTGTTCGTATACAGCGAAAGCAATTTTTTAATTATAAACCTTTAGACCTAGATAGTCTAGAAATCATTAGCAGTAGTCTAGAAAATTGTTTCGTTAATGGCTCACCTAACAAGACAATTGCCGATAAAATATTCCCTAATAGAAAGGTTATACATGAAAAGAAACAAACACAACCTTTTAACGGAAAAGGTTATGAGTTTATAAAATTTGAAATAAACAGTTATATAGGTAATCCTAAATAATATGCGCATCAAAATTTTAATCATTTTAAGTCTTATACTACTTGGCTGTTCTAACAAAATAGAAGAACAACCAAAAGAATTTGACTACCCTAAAATTGAGCCAGTTTCCGAGATTAGTTCTAGTGTAGCTGGCAATTCCATTTCCTTATCTTTCAAGACGGATGCGCTCAAAGAAAATCTAAAATTACAAATAAAGAATGCCTATGGAAACGTGATTTTATCACCAGAAAACACAGAAGACCAACTCGTAGTCTTTAACATTCCAAATAACTTTACAAGAATTGCGGGTCCATGTAGATGGAAGGTTTTACTAAACAGTCATACTTTACGAGAGGGAAAGTTTGATATTACTACAAATGCCCCAAAAGCCACAAATATAGAATCCTACTTTGGACCACGGAGTGTAACTGCAGGTAACAACGATTTTTCTATGTTGACTATATCACCTACAGACGCTTATGACAACCCCTTAGATGACGGTACTGAAGTAACCGTTAAATATCAATATCAAGAAAATATAGACACACAAAAAATAACTACCGAAAGTTTTTACGCCTTTTACAATATTAGGTCAACATTAGAATCGGGCAGAATTTTGGTGTCATCAGAATGTAACGGGGTTACCTCTAAAGAACTAGCTACCATCGTCTACCCTTCCAATGCTACAGATTTTACCATAAGTTGTTCTAGTGCACATGACTTTGCTGATGGTAATCAAATCATCACATTTAAATCTGATATCATAAAAGATGAATTCGGAAATATGGTAACCAATGGTACACTTGTAACCTTTGTAATAAAAAATGAGAATGATGCTCACTTATACACCATAGGCACAACTATTAATGGTATTGCCGAAGCTAAGACCTTGCACCCAGATGAAGCATCTAAATGGGAAATACAGGCTTTTGTTACAGGGGCCGCAGAGAGTAATATTACAGAATACACTTTTAAAGCTGCAATTAAAGACTATCCTGTACATTTTTCTAAAGGAAATAGAAATATTGATATTGGTCCGTTTGAAAGTTTTATGAATCAGCTTATCCCTGATGGTCTTTTACTAAAATTAGATATTTATGACAAGGAAGGTGTTTTTATAACATCTAAGAAAACAACGACCAAAAACGGAGTTTGTAACATTTTCTTAGGCGAGCATTTTCTTAAAGAAGGCGATTATATATTAAAAATAAAGGCTGCAGGTATTACTAAAGAATTTACAAAGAATTTACATGACAATACAGTTAAATAAAGTATTATACAGAACTGTGCTGATAGTTACTTTCTTAGCTATAAACGCACTTGTTTTATATGGAATTGGGGCTGCGTGGGCTTTTATGAATACTGGTGCGGACAAGACTTCTATGTTGCATTTAGAAGTCCCAATGGAAGATGTGTATATGCCAAGTTTAGAATGGTCTAATTTGGATAATCCAGGTCGCCAAATGGAGGAACAAGCCTTGGGAGAAATCACGAACGATTATATGAATGCTTGGCATGTTCGTAACATCGCATACAAAAAAAATGATCCTTATGGTATAGAAGATTTTTATACTGATAGCGCAAGGGTACGATTATATGATAATATAGATTTAAATAAAAAGAACAATCATTGGTACAAACGCACAACGTTAAACCATAACTCTTCTTTAGATTTCTATTCCGCAGATGGCACTATGGTGGTATTCAAAGATTACAATGTTGAAGAATACCAAGAAATTTATGAAGGTGAAACGCTACTCACCAAAGAAAAAGATACTACAAGCTACCAGGTAATGATGCTTTTAGAAGATGGCTTTTGGCGCATAAGACACTTAAAAGAAATACCTACACCACCAGATACAGCTACAATAGTACCAAGAAACATAAAGGATAATCTTAAAAAAGTTGAATATATAAAAGGAATCAATTACTATCCTAAAGATTCTCCTTGGGACACTTTCGGGAAAAGATTTAACGACAGTATAATTGATTTGGATTTTAAAATCATTCAGAATATGGGTCTAAATACAATTCGTGTATTTGTACAGTATGAAGATTTTGGAAAAAACCGTGTAGATTATAAAAAGCTCAACCTTCTTAAAACCCTATTAGATACTGCAGAAAAAAATAAATTAGACGTAATAATTACGTTATTCGATTTCTATGGCGATTATGATGTTTCTAATTGGACACTTACCCACAGACATGCAGAGAGTATTGTAAATGCTGTTAAAAACCATCCTGCTCTATTAGGTTGGGATATAAAAAATGAACCCGATCTAGATTTTGAATCCCGTGGTCGCCTACGTGTGCTTGGCTGGTTAGAACAAATGATCGATAACATAAAAAAATGGGATAAAAATCACCCAGTCACCATTGGTT
>CAXBIJ010000312.1:0-4450 GCA_963975675.1 uncultured Maribacter sp.
TGATTTGATTTTTTTCTTGATAGTGATTAAAGGTGGCTCTGCAGTAAAAGCAAAAGAATTGCTATGTATGTCAGAGTCTTTTAAATCGCCAATGTGTAGAATGTAGAAAATACAGTTTTCATTCTTAAAGAATTGAACGGCATATTCTAGTGCGTTCCAAGAATTAGCAGAAAAATCTGTTGGTAATAATATGTTTTTCATTCATTAGTCTAGTGGAGCAAATTTAAACTTGCCATAGAATGTGAGTATGATATTTATCAGTTTCAGTAATTTTAAGTTCAATTTTTTTTGAATTAAATAAGCGATATATGCCTCTTTCCTTCATCAATAAATTAATGAGTTAAGCGGTAATAATTTCGCACTATCTGTCTAAATCGTTACTTGAATTTTAATAAGTTCTTCCCTTATTCTGTTATGTTTATACGCAAATTGTAAAAGTATTTTCACCGTTTTTTATGGGAGAAGGAGTTGGCTATTTTATTGTGGTTGTAACTTGTTAATAACGAGGTATATAGAAATAGGTCTGTCATTTAAAATGAAAGCAGTCAATACCGACTAAGCTTATAGTTTTGAAAATATTAGGTTATTTTCACTGAAAGCTCTGTCTTTAATTGGTAGTGTCGTCTTTCTTTGCTCTAGGCATTACGTGTTAGAGGTATTTTTACCGTAAAAATTGATCCTTTGTTTAATTCGCTTGAAAATTCAAGGCTGGCACCTAAGTATTC
The DNA here is from genome assembly GCA_963975675.1 of uncultured Maribacter sp. GTDB lineage: Bacteria > Bacteroidota > Bacteroidia > Flavobacteriales > Flavobacteriaceae > Maribacter. The sequence continues at coordinate 726 of CAXBIJ010000312.1, forward strand.
TAAATGTTGTTTTGCAATATTAAGTCCAATTCCGGTACCTTGTGTTAAAAGAGCATTTTCAGCTCTAAAATAACGGTTGAATATATGTTTTTGTTCTTCTTCGGGAATGCCAATTCCTTCATCGATTATTTTTATAAGCAATTGGTTTTCTTCCATGGATATCTGTACATCTATGATAGAATCTTCTGAGGAATATTTAATGGCATTATGCACTAGATTCGAGAGTACAAGTACTAATGTTTTTTCATCGAATTCAATGGTAATATCGTCTACATTTTTAGGATACTGGATTTTTTGACCCGATTTAAGTAACATGTTCGCGTCATAAATTACCTCGTTAACTATTTTACTTAAAGGAAGGGTTTCTATATTATAATTAACCTTATTGGTATCTAGTCTTTCTACGGAGAGAAAATCGGTAAGAATTGTATCAAGATATTTTACCTTTTTTTTAATCGTGTTCACATGTTTGGACCGCTTTTCTTGTTGTTCAGTTTGAGTATATTTTTCCAACAACGTAACTGAAGTCAATATACTGCTCAATGGTGTTTTGAATTCGTGTGACACTAAGGATAAAAAACGTGTCTTTAATTCATTCAGCTCCTTTTCTACAGCTAGAGCTTCTGTTAGTTGTTGTGTGCGTTCTTCTACTGTTTTTTCGAGTTTTTTGGTATAGTTTTTTCTTTCGGTAATATCTAGAATAATGGCTACAAAAACTTTGTTTTCTCCCATTGCCGATAATTGTAGATGTACTTCTACGGGATAAGAAGAACCATTTTTTCTTGAGTGCACAGTCTCAAACTTGAGCTTTTCTTTATCACCTTTCAATAAAGGCTGTATTAAGTCTCTAAATTTAAGATGACTTAGTTCTGGTTTGATATCCGCGGGAGTCATTTTAACCAACTCCTTCATGGTATACCCAATGTTTCGCAATGCTTCTTTGTTAACATTAATGAATTTGAAAGTAACGGCATCAAAAACAAAAATTTCATTTAGCGTTTCATCAAAAATACGCGCCCAATGATTAAGTTCTATTTCCTTTTTCTTGCGTTCAGTAATATCAATAACCAAAGCCATAACATAGGTGGCTCCATCAAGTTTAAAAGGGTTCAAACCTGCCTCCACAGGGAATTCTTTACCGTCTTTGCAAATACCATATAAATCGCGGCCATGACCCATTTGACGTTTTCCACTTTTTGCAATAAAATTTTCAACGTGCGTGTCATGATGATGATGGTATCTTGAAGGAATAAGGGTATCGAGAGGTTTCCCAAGTAGTTCATCTTTTTCATAACCAAACATTTCCAGTGCTGATGAATTGGTTGCAACGATGACCTGCTCAGTATTTACAACAATTATTCCTTCAGAAATTCCTTCTGAAAGAAGATTGAAAATATTACTGTTTTTCTGGAAAATGCGCATATATCAAATATAAAAAGATTACAACTGATTCTTATCATTGAATTTCTAGCTCATGAATCATATTTTTAAAATGTACAACTTAAATCTTTTGAAAATGAAGAATACACCTAAAACGATGAACGAACTTTATAAAAGCTTAGGTAAATTGTTTTATGCAGTTGCCATTTGCGATGGTAGTGTGCATATAAAAGAATGGGATAAAGTTGAGGAAATTGTAAAAGAAAAATGGCTATATGTAGATGATTTTACCGATAGATATGGTATCGATGCTGCAAACCAAATTGAGGTTATTTTCGACTGGCTTTTAGAATATGAAAAAACGAGCGAAGAGTGTTTTCGAGAGTTTAAAGAATTTTATGAAGCACATCCGGACGCTTTTTCTGAAGAAATTAAATCGTTGACAAAGGAGACCACTAATGCAATCGCTAATTCGTTTTCAAAAAAAAATAAGTCAGAACTTATGCTTTTAGCAAAGATTGAATTACTATTGAAATAGTTTATAGGTTTACAGTAATTTTAAACTTGACCTTGTTTTTTAAGTTACTTAGATTTAAAAGTCAAAACAGGTAAGTTTGCGTGATTGGCTACATCTTCGCCTATGCTTCTGCTGCCTAATAAAAAATGTGATATAGGCTTTTTGCCTCGCGTGGGTATGGCCAGAATATCAAAGTTTCCCTTTTTAGAATAGTTCATAAGACCATGCTCTACACTATAATCATTGTAAATAATCACCTCTTGTTCAATTGTAGCTGCCATATAGAAGAATTTTGATATACGATCTTCTATTTCGGTATTACTTTTAAAATCGTAATATGGTGTATTAATATAGACAAGGCGTAACGTCGCAGAAAAATTAGCTGCAAATTCCCTAACATTTTTGAAGGCTAAAACCGAATCTTCCTTAAAATCGCAGGCGAATAATATATTTTCTACCTTAAAATCTGGATTTGGCATTTTAACCACTAGAACTGGCACATCTGCTGACCGTACTACTTTTTCGGTATTGGAACCCACAAATACATTACCTAGTCCACTAGTACCATGTGAACCCATAACAATCAATTCAATATGCTGTTCTTGAGCTACTTTGTTCAATTCCTTAAAATCCTTATAGTTTTGAACTATTTCTCTCACTTTAATTTGCTTTAGATATGGTTGGTTCAAAAAAGGATTGAAACGTTTTTTAGCAAGGTCCATGTAATATTTGGCTTCTACATATTCTTGGGCTTCATCTTTAGTAAGAACGGCTTCTGAAATTCCCAGCATATGCAGTACTATAATTTCGGCTTGTTGTTGTTTTGCAATTCTCGCCGCTACATGCAATGCATGTGCAGAGGTCTCAGAAAAATCTACGGGTACTAATATTTTTTTCATTTTAAATGGCTTTTCTACTACGTTCAAATTGTTCTTTGCGCTTTCTTAATTGACGTTCTAAGTCGCTTATCGTATTTGCAGCAGATTTTTCAAAATTATTTTCGTTGGATTTAGCAAATATTCTTGGTCCTGGTGCGCTGAGTTGTATTTCACAGATTTTGTTATTTCCATCTGTGCCGTTTCCCAATTTGAAAAAAACCTCAGCACGAATGACAAACTGATATTTCTTTCCTAATTTTTCAAGATTACGAGTTACGATTTCACTCAACGAACTACTTTCGGGCATGTGTATGTATTGAAAATTAATGGTCATAATGTGTTTAGTTTTTGTTTCTTTTCAAAAATATCAATGCTATTCTTTTTATAAAATGACCTGTGTCATTTCAAGTGTTGTCTTATATTTTAATTTTAAACCTCATTGTAAAAACAAAATATTATGGCACTTAATTTTAATCAATACGCAACTGAGGGCAACACCTTTTTAAAAGATTATGCAAAAGAAATGAATATGCCCAATGACCCTAATAAGGCAGGGCGAGTTTTTACTTCTATTATGCACGCACTTAGAGATATAATTCCGACAGAAGAATCATTACAGTTAATTGCTCAACTACCCATGTTTCTTAAAGCTGTTTATGTTAATGGATGGTCAATCAAGAATAAAAAGCCTAAAGTCAAACATATAGCCGAATTTTTAGATTTGGTTCGTGCTCATGACGGGTCAGCGGCAATTAATGATTTTGAATATAGCGATGAGGTAGCAGAGCAATACGTTGATACAACCTTTATTTATCTTAGAAAATATATCTCGCTAGGTGAAATGGAAGATATACGAGACAGTTTGCCTAAAAACCTTAAAAGTATGATTTACTCTAATTTAATGTTTTAAATGAGCTGTTGGTTGGTAACATTTAAATGAAAATTGAACA
>CAXBIJ010000313.1:0-4428 GCA_963975675.1 uncultured Maribacter sp.
AACTTTTAAAATTCATATTTTATTGAAGTTTTCTGCCAATACGGTTGGTCATAATAGTAGTGAAAACAACAATACTTATTGAACTTAGTGGCATTAAAATAGCAGCTATAACAGGTTCTAATTGTCCGGTAATGGCAAAATATAATCCAACACAATTATAAAGTAATGATAATATAAAGCTCATTTTAATAATTCGTATGGCCTTTTTTGAAGCAATAATATAGGTGTAAAGCTGCTGAAATTTAGAAGCATCAAGAATGGCATCACAAGCAGGGGAAAACACATTTATATTCTCTGAAATGGCAATACCAACTTCACTTTGAGCAAGTGCGCCAGCATCATTTAGCCCGTCACCGACCATCAATACTTTTTTACCTTGTTCTTGTAAAGATTTTATGAAGTTTAATTTGGTTTCGGGTTTCTGATTAAAGTATAGCGGAGTCAATTTAGGTAATAGGCCTTCTAATCGTTTTTTTTCTCCTTCATTGTCACCAGATAAAATAGCTAGGCTAAGCGTTTCAGACATTTGACGAAAAACAGAGGACACTCCTTCGCGGTATTGATTTTGGAATACATATCTACCTTTGTAGGTATTGTTCGAGCTAATATAAATAGAGGTATCAAGCTGATCTTTAGTTTTGGCTTTACCAACAAAATTAGCAGAACCTATTTTCATATTTATATTGTCTTTTGAGCTTTCTAATCCTTTGCCAATATGCTCCTCGTACTCGTCTAAGGTTATGATATTCTGTTCTTTAAGCAGATCATATAAAGATCTACTTAAAGGGTGGTTAGAAGCTCTAATCGTGTTTTTTAGAATAGATTCTTCTTCTGGGGTCAATGGCATTCCCTCATAGTGCGCAGTACTTTTTTGTGTAGTTGTTATCGTACCTGTTTTATCAAAAATAGCCGTATCAATTTTGGCCAATTGCTCTATAGTCTGTGTGTTTTTTATGTAGAATTTTTTCTTACCAAAAATGCGTAACATATTACCTAGCGTAAATGGCGAGGCTAGCGCAATAGCACAAGGGCATGCAATTATAAGAACAGCGGTAAAAACATTCATAGCTTTAGATGGGTCGTAAATCAGCCAAAATGCAGTGGCAACAAATGCAATTGAAAGCACCGAAATGGTAAATCGTTTACCAATACTATCCGTTAGGTTTTGAAAAGAAGTAGCCTTATTGGTTTTAAAAATAGTATTGCCCCATAACTGGGTTAGGTAACTTTGAGAAACCGATTTAAGAGCAATCATTTCAATGACACCGTTTAATTGTTTTCCTCCTGCAAAAATAAGTTCGCCAGCTTCTTTGTTTACGGGTTCAGATTCACCCGAAACAAAACTATAGTCGATTTGTGCATTACCATAAACTAAAGTGCCATCGACAGGTATCATTTCTTCATTTCGAATTAATATTCTATCGCCTTTTTTGATTTTTTGTACAGGTACTGTTTCTTCTTTACCATCAGTGTTTAGTCTTGTAATCGCTATTGGGAAGTATGATTTGTAATCTCGTTCGAAAGAAAGAAAGCTATAGGTTCTTTGTTGAAAAAATTTACCCAATAAAAGAAAGAACACTAAGCCTGTTAGTGAATCAAAAAAACCACTTCCTAAATGAAAAGCAATTTCAAAAGTACTTCTTAAGAACAAGACCAGAATACCGAGTGCAATGGGCACATCAATATTTAAAAGTTTTGCCCTCAGCCCTTTATATGCCGATACGAAATAATCCCATCCTGCATAGAACACTACGGGTAATGAGAATATGAACATTAACCAGCGAAAAATATGTTGGTATTTGTTGAGCCAAAATTCACCTCCGGATGCGGCACTAGAACCTAAATCGAAGTAATCTGGAAAGGAAAGAAACATAACATTTCCGAAAGCAAAACCTGCGACACCTAATTTGTAAATTAAGCTTCTATCAATTCCCTTTTTTTTGCCTTCAAAATCTTCTAAAGAAATATAAGGTTCATACCCAATGTTGGCCAATAACAAAACCAAATTCTTTAAACTGAACTCCTCATGGCGATAGGTAATTCGAATCGTCTTTTTAGGAAAATCGACTTGAGAGTTGGTTACTTGAGGGTTTAGTTTATTTAGGTTCTCTAAAATCCATATACAAGAGCTACAATGAATATTAGGTATATATAGGTTAATGATTTGAATAGAACCATCATTGAATTCAGTTAATTTTTCTATGATTTCAGCATTGTCAAGAAAATCATATTTTCCTTTAATTGATTTAGGGGTAGAACCTGCAGCGGCCTGTATTTCGTAATAATAAGATAAATCGTTGTTTGCGAAAATTTCATATACGGTCTTACATCCTGTGCAACAGAATAACTTTTCGTCAAAGCTAATAGATTGCCTATCACAAGAATCGCCACAATGAAAGCATTTAGAGTCGTGCATAATGTTAAGCTTGGGCCTTCAGCAAAGGTGAGTACCAATGATATGAAAAAACATGATAATTATCAGTTTTTACAATTCTTAGCTTAAGTAATTTTGCGGTGTTAGGTATAAAGAAAATCGCCATGGAAAGTAAGTGTGAAAATTGTATTGTTCGGCAGTTTAATTCGCTCCGCGCATTAAGCAAAGAAGAGTTGAAAAAAGTTTCTGATTCTAAGATATCTAAAAAAATTAAGAAAGGCGATTCTCTTTTTGTAGAAGGGCAGAAGCTCGATGGCGTGTATTGTGTTAGGGACGGAGTATCAAAACTATCTAAACTAAGTAGCAACGGAAAAGAACAAATTGTAAAGCTGACCAATAAGGGCGAAGTAATGGGGCAACGTTCGGTTGTTGCTGAAGATTTCACCAATTTAAGTGCTACCGCCATAAATGATATGGAAGTGTGTTTTATACCTAAAGAAATAATTGCCAATACATTAAATACAAATCCTAATTTTTCTCTTGAAGTATTACGTCATATGGCACATGATTTAAAAGAGGCCGATGATGTTATTGTAAATATGTCTCAGAAAACGGTAAAACAACGTTTAGCAGAGGCATTTGTTTATTTAAAGAAAAACTATGGTGAAGATAAAGACGGCTTTTTGGTCTTGACCTTAAGTAGGGACGATTATTCAAATATAGTTGGTGCTGCTACAGAATCATTAATTCGTATGATATCTGAATTTAAGAAGAAGGGACTCATTAAAACATCGGGTAAGAAAATTGGTGTTCTAGAAGAGCAAACTTTACAAGAATTGGCCGATGGATTTTAAATAAATTTCTATTCTGATAAATGTCATAGTTTCAATCCAGTAGTCCACCTAATTTTATCATCAAACGACCTGTAACATTTATATGAAAAATATACTTGTACCTACCGATTTTTCACCATCTGCCTATAATGCGGTCAAATTTGCAATGCATCTTTTTGAAGTTAGCCCATGCGTTTTTTATTTTTTAAATACCTACACGCCAGAATTACATAGTAATCGTTTAATGGCTGGTAGTGTTTCAGGTTTTTCACAAAACTCCCTGGCAGGGGAATCTTCAGAAAAAGGGTTGAAAGATGTCGTTAGAAGAGTAAAGAAAGAATTTAAAAATCCACTTCATAGATATAAAACAATTTCGTCTTTTTCATTATTAAAGGACGCAGTAAAAGAAACCATTGTTGCCCATGATATTGACTTTGTAATTATGGGAGCTATTGGTTCCTCTGATAATGAGACCATATATTTAGGTAGAAATACGGTTAGAATATTAAATGCCGTTACTAGTTGTCCGGTATTTGCTATACCATTTAATTTTGAATTTACGAAGCCTTTAAATATTGCATTTGTGTCAGATTCTAATCATTTTTTTAATAGTGGCGAATTAGACCCAATTTTAGCAATAGCTAAAATTTTCAATAGCTCGGTTTGCATGATTACTATTCAACATGAGAATGTTCAATTGCCTGAATTACAAGAACTAAATCATAAATTGTTTGAAAGAAAATTAGAAACCGTACCTCACACTTTTCATCAATTAACTATAGACTCTAGCTTATCTTTAACGTTAGACCATTTTTTTGATAAAGCTAAATGTCAATTATTGGTTATGTCAAATAGTGCCAATAGTTACATGAAAAATTTGTGTAGTAATTTTGTCGTAGAGCGTTCAAAATTCTCTTTAAGGGTACCTATTGTGCTTGTTCAAGATGCGAAAAATAGCATAGCCGTAGGTCAATAAATTACAGATTTAAAAAGGTGAAATTTTATGATACCTGTTAATTTCTAGAGCTAGCATTACCATGATTTTTTATCTTACGTCATCTTTAAGATAATTACATCAGTTTATTATAAATATCTTTAGCACATAAGAAACACAAATATTAACATAGAACATATAAAAAGTGAGCTCGGCAAACGAAAAAAAAGTAGCAGCATTAGAAGCAGTAAAGTATATTAAAGACGGAATGACAGTTGGTTTAGGAA
>CAXBIJ010000314.1:0-4394 GCA_963975675.1 uncultured Maribacter sp.
TGATATTACTGGTGGTCTTCCAAGAGTTACCGAATTATTCGAAGCTAGAAATCCTTCTAACCCAGCGGTTGTATCTGAGATTGATGGTGTAGTTTCATTTGGTAAAATCAAGAGAGGTAATAGAGAAATTATCATTGAATCTAAATTAGGTGAAGTGAAGAAATATCTTGTAAAACTTTCTAACCAAATTCTAGTTCAAGAGAACGATTATGTTAGAGCAGGTATGCCTTTATCTGATGGTTCAATTACTCCAGAAGATATATTATCTATCAAAGGCCCATCAGCAGTACAACAGTACTTGGTTAATGAGGTTCAAGAAGTATATAGATTGCAAGGAGTTAAGATTAACGATAAGCACTTTGAAGTTGTTGTAAGACAAATGATGAGAAAGGTGAGAATACAGGATCCAGGTGATACTATATTTTTAGAAAACCAACTAATTCATAAAGATGATTTCATTAAAGAAAATGATGATATCTTCGGAAAGAAAGTAGTGATGGAAGCTGGCGATTCGGAAAATCTTAAACCAGGACAAATTGTTACTCCTCGTGAATTGAGAGATGAAAATTCTTTGTTGAGACGTGGTGATAAGGCTTTAGTAGATGCACGTGATGCTGTATCTGCAACGGCGACCCCTATATTACAGGGTATCACACGAGCATCTTTACAGACGAAGTCATTTATTTCTGCTGCATCGTTCCAAGAAACGACTAAGGTATTGAACGAAGCGGCTGTAAGTGGTAAAATTGATACGTTAGAAGGTCTTAAAGAGAATGTTATTGTTGGTCATAAGATACCGGCTGGTACGGGTATGAGAGACTACGATAGCATTATCGTTGGATCCAAAGAAGAATATGATGAGATAATGGCCAGAAAAGAGGCCTTAAGATTTTAATATGATTATAACCCTCAAATTTTATTTGAGGGTTATTTTTTTAATTTATATATATGAGTGACAATAAAAATCCGAATCAAAAGCAAATTAACATAGAATTGGATGAAAAAATGGCGGAGGGAATTTATTCTAATCTCGCTATAATAAATCATTCAGTTTCAGAGTTTGTGGTGGATTTTATAAGTATGATGCCCGGTGCCCCTAAGGCAAAAGTAAAGAGTAGAATAATTTTAACTCCGCAACACGCTAAGAAGTTTTTAAAAGCACTGAACGATAATGTTCAACGTTTTGAGAAAGCTCATGGAGCAATAAAAGACTATGAACAACCTTCGATACCAATGAATTTTGGTCCAACAGGAGAAGCTTAAAAAAAAGCCCAACTTTTAAAAGTTGGGCTTTTTTTATTCAAACTCAGAAGTAAAATGAAGTTTTACTAAAGGGTATTTTTGTTGAGTCATTTGTAGTGAGAATTGAGAATCTGCCAAAAACACTAATTGTCCTCTTTTGTCTTTCGCTAAAAATTTCTGTTTTACGCGTTCAAATTCTTTGAATTCATCGGTTTTTCTATTTTCATTACCTACCCAGCATGCTTTATAAACGTTGAAATTTTCGTAGCTACACTTTGCTCCATATTCATGTTCTAGTCTGTACTGTATAACCTCAAATTGCAAGGCGCCTACCGTTCCAATAACTTTTCTACCGTTTAATTCTAAAGTAAATAATTGTGCAACACCTTCATCCATTAACTGGTCAACCCCTTTGTTGAGTTGCTTTGACTTCATAGGGTCAGCATTATTAATATACCTAAAATGCTCTGGTGAGAAACTCGGTATACCTTTATAATGCAATATTTCTCCTTCGGTAAGAGTGTCTCCAATTTTAAAATTACCAGTATCATGTAGTCCAACTATATCACCAGGATAGGAAATATCAACGATTTCTTTCTTTTCAGCAAAAAAAGCATTCGGACTAGAGAATTTTAGGTTTTTTCCTTGACGTACGTGTAAATAAGGTTTGTTACGTTCAAAAGTTCCTGAAACTATTTTTATAAATGCTAAACGATCTCTATGTTTTGGATCCATGTTAGCATGAATTTTAAACACAAAACCAGTCATGTCTTTTTCATTAGCTTCTACTAACCGTTCTTCTGCATTTTTAGAGCGTGGGGTAGGAGCAATTTGTATGAAACAATCCAATAGTTCTCTGACTCCAAAATTGTTTAATGCAGACCCGAAGAAAACAGGTTGTTGGTCTCCCTTTAAATATAACTCTTTATCAAATTCTGGATAAACACCCCAAACCAATTCTAAATTTTCCCTTAATTCGGTTGCTGCTTTGTTTCCTATTATTTTATCCAATTCAGGATTGGTTACATCATCAAATGCAATGGTTTGTTCTATGTTCTTTTTACTATCTCCGCTAAAAAGATTGATGTTTTTTTCAAATATGTTGTAAATGCCTTTAAAATCATATCCCATACCAATTGGGAAACTCAATGGAGTAACTGAAAGGCCCAGCTTTTGTTCCAATTCATCTAAAAGGTCAAAGGCATCTTGCCCTTCTCTATCCATTTTATTGATGAATACCAACATAGGAATTTTGCGCATTCTACAGACCTCTACTAATTTAACGGTCTGCTCTTCAACACCTTTAGCAACATCAATAACCACAATTACACTGTCTACTGCGGTTAAAGTTCTAAAAGTGTCTTCTGCAAAATCTTTGTGCCCAGGTGTATCTAGTATATTAATTTTTTTATTCTTATAAATAAATGCAAGTACTGAAGTTGCTACAGAAATTCCTCTCTGTCTTTCAATTTCCATAAAGTCACTAGTAGCCGATTTTTTTATTTTATTGTTTTTAACGGCTCCTGCTTCCTGAATTGCACCTCCAAAAAGTAATAATTTTTCGGTCAATGTAGTCTTTCCGGCATCAGGGTGAGATATTATGCCAAAAGTTCTCCGTCGTGCTATTTCTTGCTTAAAAGTCATGTAAATTATTTGTGCAAAAGTAAGATAAATTGAATTCTTAGCCTTTAAGTTTAATTAACGATAATTCAAATTTTTGTTTTACCAGAAAGGATTTTTATTATTTTGAATTGGTTATTTTTTTTCTCATTATTTTGGTATTTTGAATAGTCTTTATCTTCAAAATCATCGTAGGTATAGTGTAAATTCTGCACATTCTTAGTAATTGAACTAGAATTTGAGTTAATTACCTTGAGAATTTGATGGTTGAACGAAAAACAATTTGAGTTGAATAATTTATAATATATCTTAGCATAGTTTTATTAAGTCTGCCCCACTTTCTTATAAGAACCTAGAACTTCTATGCCATGGTGATTAGTAAAATACTAACACTTATGGGTAAAGTTACTTTTTTGAAAATCATTAGGTTTATTTTTAATAATTCTAGTCAATTTCTTGTTTTTTTTATGTCATTGTTTTTTGGAATTCAGACCTATGCGCTTGAATTCAAGCAATTTAACGTGATAAAATTAGATGGTAAGTTTATTTCTAACGATTGGGATATTGATGAAGATGATGATGGAATATTAGATACTTTAGAGGATCAAGATGAAGATGGTGACGGTAATTATCTCACCAATCCTTCAGATCAAGATGGTGATGGAATTCCAAATTATTTGGATATTGATTCTGATAATGATGGTATTCTTGATACGGTAGAGGCACAAGGTAATATAGGATTTATTACAAAATCTGGGTTAGATCTAAATGGAAATGGATTAGATGATGCCTTTGAGCAATCGGGATTGCTTGGACTTACCCCAGTAAATACAGATGGCATAAGAGGTGTTTGTAAACCAGTTCCTGATTTCTTGGATATTGATTCAGATATTGATGGTATAAGAGATAACATAGAAGCTCAGCCATTTCTTGGTTATATACCTCCTTCTAATATTGATTTAAATCAAAATGGTTTAGATGATGCTTATGAAGGTACTTTCGGTTTTGGGATAAATCCGATTAATACAGATAATGATCAATACCCTGATTATCGGGATTTTGATTCAGATTCAGATGGTATAAAGGATAAGGTGGAAGCCCAAACATCTAGAGGATATTTACCTCCATTAGGAGATAAAAATTGTAATGACATCGATGATGCTTATGAGAATGGATTGGAGCCAGTTGATACAGACGGGGATACTATTCCTGATTATCGTGATTTGGATTCTGATAACGATGGCATTGTTGATAACAGAGAAAGCCAGACTATAGAAGGTTATTTAGCACCTAGTGGAGTCGATATTAACAATAATGGTATGGACGATGTTTATACTCCAAGTGGTATTACTCCAATCAATTCAGATTTTGATGACCAACCTGATTTTAGGGATATCGACAGTGATAATGATGGCATTCCTGATAACGTTGAAGCCCAAACTACTTCGGGTTATATTGCACCGAACGAAGATGACGTGGCTACGTATGCATCTAACGATGGTGTGAATAGTGCCTATCCTTCGGGACTTACA
>CAXBIJ010000315.1:0-4310 GCA_963975675.1 uncultured Maribacter sp.
TCGATTGTTGCGCATACTGAGACGGTAGGTTTTTATTTTCTTGTTTAAGTTCTTTAGTAGGAACACAAGAGTAAAAAACGCCAACACTTAGTAATAGCACCAAAAGCAGTTTACTACGCTTCATAAAGAATTTTATTATGTTAATCATTGTTTTCTCTTTTGGTTAATTTTTTAATCATAGATTTTAATTCTTTGATTGCTTGTTTGGTCTTACTTTCCCCTTCACTAGCTCTCATGAATTCTTCAGAAATAGGCTCGAATGATTCATCTTTAATAAGACTACGTCCTTCGGCAAGTTTTGCAAATACATAATACAGTCCAGGAATAGCGATAACTCCAAAAATTGTACCTATAAGCATACCACCAAGAGCAGAACCACCAATAGTACGGTTACCTATAGCACCTGCACCTGATGCAACTATTAAAGGAATTAATCCTGCAATAAATGCAAACGATGTCATTAGAATCGGCCTAAATCTTGCTTTAGACCCTTCAATGGCCGCCTCTAAAACAGTTGCCCCTTGCCGTTGTTTTTGAACTGCAAACTCTACAATTAATACGGCATTTTTACCTAAAAGACCTACGAGCATTATCACACCAATTTGCGCATAAACGTCGTTTGCCAAGCCCGTCATTTTTAAGAGTAAGAATGAGCCAAATATACCAGCTGGTAATGAAAGAATTACGGCGAAAGGTAGCAGGAAGCTTTCGTATTGAGCAGCAAGAACGAAATAAACGAAGATTAACACTACGATAAAGATGTATAATGATTCATTACCTCTGTTGGCTTCGTCATACGATAAACCTTCCCAAGCAATATCATAACCTCTAGGTAAAGTTTCCTTGGCTACTTCTTTAATAGCATTAATAGCATCACCAGTTGTAAAACCAGTAGCTGGTAATCCATTTATAGCGGCAGAATTATAAAGATTATATCTCGTAATCTCATTAGGACCGAGTTTCTTCTCCATAGACATGAATGCTGAATAAGGTACCATTTCACCTTCTTCATTCTTCACGAACAATTTTTCTAAATCAGAAGGTAGTGCTCTATATTCAGGTGCGGCCTGTGTATATACTTTAAAGAATCTACCAAAACGAATGAAACCTTGCTCATAGGTACTACCTATTAAAATGTTTAGGTTTTCCATAGCCTTGCCGATACTAACACCTTTTTGCATGGCAATCTTATTATTGATTTTCAATTCGTATTGCGGGTAATTAGCAGAGTAAAAAGTAAATAGACCTGTTAATTCTTTTCGCTCACCAAGCGCTTTCATGAAATCGTTATTGATTTTTTCAAATACATGATAATCAGTGTTCTCGGTTTTATCCAATAAACGCATCGCGAATCCGCCAGAAGAACCAAAACCAGGTACTGCAGGAGGTTCAAAGTATTCAATTACAGCCCCTAAGTCTTTTGTTTCTTCTTCCAGCTCTTCCATGATTTCGTGCACAGAATGTTCACGTTCGCCCCATGGCTTAAGGTTGATCAAACAAGTACCAGCATTGGAGCCCCTACCTTCTGTCATAATTTCATAACCTGCCAATGAGGAAACTGATTCCACTCCATCCATTTCTTCACATATTTTCTGCAATTTGCGAGCAACATCATTGGTGCGCTCTAGCGTTGCACCTGGAGGTGTTTGGATAATTGCATAAATCATACCTTGATCTTCATTGGGTATAAACCCGGCGGGCAATGATTTATTGGTAAAAAATATGGCTGCACAGAAGGCGATTAGAAGACCAAAGGTGACCACTCTTCTCGCTACAATTTTATTTAAAAGTTTCACATAACTTCCTGTAAGACGCTCAAACCCTTTGTTAAACCAGTCAATGAATTTATCGATTGGAGATTTACGTTTTGGTTTACCATGATTGTTTTTCAACATCATAGCACAAAGCACAGGGGTAAGGGTCAAGGCGACTATAGCTGAGATTATAATTGATCCTGCCATAGTTATTGAAAACTGCCTATAGAATACCCCTACAGGGCCAGACATAAAAGAAATAGGGATAAATACTGAAACCATTACTAAGGTAATCGCGACAATGGCCCCACCAATTTCACCCAAAACTTCTGAAGAGGCTTTGTAAGGTGATAGGTTTTCTTTTTCCATTTTTACGTGCACGGCCTCCACGACGACAATTGCGTTATCCACAACTATACCAATAGCCAATACCAATGCAAATAGGGTAATTAGGTTTATTGATAGTCCGAACATTTGCATTACAAAGAACGATCCAATTAAAGAAACAGGTACTGCTATAATTGGTATTAAAGTAGAACGCCAATCCCCTAAAAATAGGAAAACAACTATTGCAACAAGAATAAAGGCATCTCTAAGTGTGTGCAAAACCTTTTCGATTGAGGCATCTAAAAAGTTCGATACATCATAACTTACTTGATATTCTAAACCAGGAGGCAAGTCGACTTTTAGTTCTTCTAATTTAACTTTTACAGCATCGATAACGTCTTTACCATTACTGCCAACAGTTTGTTTTAGAATCATAGAAGCAGAAGGGTGCCCATCTAAATTGGAATAAATATCAAAGAATTCACTACCTAATTCAACATCTGCTATGTCTTTCAATTTTAGAATCTCACCTTCTTCGTTCGCTCTAACGATAATGTTTTCATACTGTTCAGGCTCATTATATCGACCTTCATAAGTAAGAACATATTCTAATGATTGCGATTTTTTACCAGAACTACCGCCTAATCTGCCTGGTCTGGCGATTATGCTTTGTTCTTGCATAGCCTCCATCACTTCTTCAGCAGAAACATTATAGGCACGCATTCGGTCAGGTTTTAACCAAACACGCATAGCGTATTTTCGGCTTCCTAATATCTGGGCACTTGCAATACCATTAATTCGTTGAATCTCTGGAACAATTTTAGTGTATGCGTAGTTATATAGAAAAAGCTCATTATCATCTTTATTGTTACTATACAGGTTTACGTACATTAACATACTTGGCTGTACAGGAGTAATTACAACACCTTCCATCTGTACCAATTCTGGTAAGTTGGGCATTACCTGATCTACCCTAGTTTTCACCCTAACTACAGCTTGATTGGGGTCTGTGCCAGGTTCAAAAATGATACGTAATGTTCCTTCTCCAGCACTTGTAGCATCTGAAGCAACATATCGCATTCCTTGTACACCGTTAATAGCGGTTTCTAAGGGAATAATGGTTGAATTAATAAGCACGTCTGCACTTGCACCCGGATAGGCTATGAAAATATTCACCGTTGTAGGGGCAATTTCAGGGAACTGGGAAATTGGCAATTGTTTGATTGCTAATAACCCTGTAAAAACTATTATTACCGAAATAACAATAGCCAATACTGGTCTATGTATAAATCTTTTGAACATATCTTATTGTATTTGGATAGTGTTATTCTGTGTATAAGTCTAAGCTTGATAGTACTTTTTTAGGCGATACAAACTCAGATTCAATCTTTTGATTATCTTTTACCATACGTATACCATCAAGAATAATTCTATCCTTTTCCGTTAAACCTTTGGTTACAACAAATAAGTTGGACATTTCTGCACCAATGAAGATTTCACGTTGTTTTACTACATTGTCTTTGTCAACAACAAAGACGAATTTTTTATCTAAAATCTCGAAAGTTGCTTTTTGCGGAATTATTAATGCATCCTTATAAGGAACCGTCATAAGAATACTGCCGGTTTCACCGTGTCTTAGTATTTTATCAGGATTAGGAAAAGTTGCCCTAAATGCGATGTTGCCTGTTGCATTGTTGAATTCACCTTCAATGGTTTCAACAATACCCACTTGATTAAATGGTTTATTGTTGGCCATTAAGAGACCCACTTCTTTTTTAGTGTCTTTGTCAGAACTTATAATATAGTCTAAGTACTCAGCTTCTGGCACATTGAAATAAACCCACATTTTTGAGTTATCAGATAAGGTGGTCAATAATTCACCCTCATCTAAAAGACTTCCTTCTCGCACATGTAGGTGGTCCATAATACCATCAAAAGGAGCGCGAATATTTGTAAATCCTAAATGGGTCTGTGCTAAGGCTACTTCTGCATTAGCTTTATCAAAACTCGCTTTGGCCATGGCCAACTCATTTTTAGATACAACATTGCCATCTAACAATAGCTGAGTATTTTGTAGCTCTATTTCTGCAACTTTTGCTTCCGCTTTTGCTTTTTGTAAATCTGCCTCGTAAATGTTAGGCATAATATTGAACATCTGCTGGCCCTTTTTAACATATTGGCCTTCATCAACATGAATTTGTTTTAAATAGCCCTTTTCAAGAGCTCTTA
>CAXBIJ010000316.1:0-4295 GCA_963975675.1 uncultured Maribacter sp.
TACAGGGTTATCTAAAACCGAAAGTCCGTCAACCTTCCATTTATCATTTACACCATCTGCATTGGGTGTGAAAAATTTAGGAAAGCCTACAACCACTATATCCTTAGAATCTAAACCACATCCATTTGTATCTGTAACAGTTATAGTATGCTGACCAGGAAATAAATTATTAAATATTGAACTACTTTGAGGTTCTTCATCATCCACTTGATAAACAAAATCACCATCTTCTTCTAAAAATACCGAAATCACATTCGAGGCATCATCTTCATATAGGATAGTAACATCAGAAATAACCGGTGGTTTAGAATTAATCACCGATACAGAACGAACAGTAATACATTGCAAATTGCCAACCGTATTAGTAACAGATAAAGTATAAACACCTTCTTCTGCAACTGTTATCAGTGAAGTATTTTGCCCTGAACTCCATTCATAGGTATAATTAGAATCCGGAATACTTTGCCCTATCGTAACAACGGGAGTGTCTCCACAAATAAATACATTCGTATCAAAATCTAAATAAGGAAGCTCAATACCATTAATATTAAAAGATTCTGATGCATCATAACAACCACCATTTTCTACTGAAGTGGTGCGAACAAAAATCGTTTCTAAGGTTTGCGTAGGTATGTATTCTTTAGGTAGCGCATTAATCCCATTCATTGCTTCATCTATAGAGGCATGATAGGTGACAAGAAATTCTAATGCACTTTGATCTCCTAGTGCTTCTAAATCTTTAGAATTAAAATCAATAAAAGTACCATCTAAACAAACTGTTTCATCAGTTAGTTCATATGTAAATGGTGCAGGCGCATAAGCTACTTGTGTTTCACTTATTATATTGTTTCCTGAAGGTCTTACGACTAAAACCCGATACATAGCAGATACAGCTACATTTAATTCTGGGCCGTTTTCACCTGGTATTGGTTGATACCCTGCTCCTATATCCAAATACCATTCATAATCTATCGCATCTAATGTTGTAGCATCTAAAACAATATTTTCATTATCACACGCAATTTTTGGCGGACCTAATAAATTATCTATAATACTACAATCTAACGCCGAGTTTGGATATTCAACAAAAATGTTTCCTGAAAATTGTATTGAGAATCCAGAATTATTGTTGCTATAATTATTAATTAACAAGTAAAAATCTTCATCTGGTAAAACTTCTAACCAATCTTCATATTGAATATTCGTAACCCCTGTTGGATCTTGACCAACACCTATATAAATACTTTCATCTGAATTGTCAAAATAATTACATCGTATAGGCTCCCCTAAATTTCCACAATCATTAGTTTTATATAAAGCAAAATCCCAATCTTCATTTGAATCAAAACCTATATTAAATCCTAATTGGCCGGTCTCTCCAGTTCTAAAACGATACCATGCAGAATTTGTTTCTACAGTACCTGTTGCTTGAGTTATACAGCCAGATACTGATGCTCCATTAAAATCATCTATACCATAACCGTCGGTACCCGCGTTAATAGGGGTATTGTTACAAATAGGAATAGCGTTAATGCAATCTGGCGCTACTTGTGAAAAACAAGATAGGGCGCCAAATAAATTTAAAAGGAGAAAGATTATACCATACTTGGTCATAGGGGGTTCAAAATTTCTAAAATTAAAATTAACGAGACCTTAACGATATGTCTAATTAATGTTGTGTAATGCCCCTATTTAGTCATAAAGTGGCACATATTGTATATCTTTGCAGCTTGTAAAAGTTAGTTGAAATGAAAATTGAGGATACATTGGAAAATCAATTTGATGAATTAGGAAACGATCATATTTCTACTTCTGAGGATACCCCGTTACGCAAAGACGCCTTTGTTTTAGATGACGCTACGAAGATTGAGCGCATTCGTGAAAATGTTCGTGACATTATGCTCACACTGGGCCTAGATTTAAACGATGATAGTTTAAAAGGAACTCCTAACCGAGTTGCTAAAATGTACGTAAACGAAATATTTGGAGGTTTACATCCTAGTAAAAAACCAAAAGCTTCTACATTCGACAATAAGTACAAATATGGCGAAATGTTAGTAGAGAAAAACATAACGTTGTATTCTACTTGTGAACACCATTTTTTACCTATTGTAGGTCGTGCACATGTAGCCTATATTTCTAACGGTTCAGTAGTCGGACTCTCTAAAATGAACCGCATTGTCGATTATTTCGCAAAAAGACCACAAGTTCAAGAACGATTGAATATTCAAATCGTGAGAGAATTACAAAAGGTTTTAGGTACTGAAGATGTGGCTTGTGTTATAGATGCTAAACATCTTTGTGTTAACTCAAGAGGAATACGAGATATTGATAGCAGTACTGTAACCGCTGAATATGGCGGTAAATTCAAAGAAGAATTGGTGCGCCGAGAGTTTTTGAATTATCTTAATCTAGACACCCATTTTTAATCGCATATAGCTTCATGCAATTGTTCGAAAATCAAGAAATTAGAGTTTATAATTCCTTAACAGGAAAAAAAGAAGTTTTCAAACCAATAAACGAGGGCCATATTGGCATGTACGTTTGTGGACCTACCGTGTATAGCAATGTTCATTTGGGTAATTGTAGAACTTTCATGTCTTTTGATATGATTTTCAGGTATTTCAGGCATCTAGGTTACAAAGTACGATATGTTAGAAATATTACAGACGCAGGCCATTTAGTAGATGATGCTGAAGATGGTGAAGATAAAATTGCGAAAAAGGCCAGATTAGAAAAATTGGAGCCGATGGAAGTTGTTCAACGCTACACTGTCGATTTTCATAATATTTTGGAGAAATTTAATTTTTTACCTCCTAGTATAGAACCTACTGCAACAGGTCATATCATAGAACAAATTGAAATCATTAAGGATATTCTTAAAAAGGGATTTGCTTATGAAACCAATGGCTCTGTATATTTTGATGTAGCTAAGTTTAACAAAGAACACGAATACGGCAAACTTAGTGGGCGTAAGTTAGAAGATATGATCGCCAATACCCGTGACCTTGCCGCACAAGACGACAAACATAATCCCCAAGATTTTGCCCTTTGGAAAAAAGCAGAACCACAACACATAATGCGTTGGCCGTCACCATGGGGAGACGGATTCCCAGGGTGGCATTTAGAGTGTACAGCAATGAGTACCAAATATTTAGGAGAAACGTTTGATATTCATGGGGGTGGTATGGATTTAAAATTCCCACATCATGAATGTGAAATAGCACAAGCCGAAGCCTGTAATGGTAAAAGCCCTGTAAATTATTGGCTACATGCAAATATGCTCACCCTTAATGGTAGAAAAATGGCTAAATCAACAGGGAATAGTATACTTCCTGGTGAAATTTTTTCTGGTGAAAATGAAATACTAAGCAAAGCATTCTCTCCATCAATGGTTCGTTTCTTTATGATGCAGGCACATTATACCAGTATTTTAGATATGAGTAACGATGCGCTTTTAGCTTCTGAAAAAGGCTTCAATAAGCTAATGGAAGCAATAAGCTCTTTAAAATCTTTAAACACAGGAAAGACAACAAATTTCAATATTACAGATTGGAAATCTTCATGTTATGCTGCCATGAACGATGATTTCAATACCCCAATTTTAATTGCGACATTATTCGATGCCGTAAAGCATATTAATCTCATTAAGGAAGGTACAGAATCTATTACCGAAGAAGATAGGGCAGAACTAGAGAACATAATACACAATTTTGTATTTGACGTACTAGGACTTGAAAATAAAAGTAGTTCTGATACAGATTCTGAGAAATTAGGAGGTGTTGTTGAACTATTAATTGAACTACGTAAATCTGCAAGGGAAAATAAAGATTTTGCCACTTCAGATAAGATTCGTGACCAATTAGCTGCTTTAGGCATTCAGCTGAAAGATGGTAAAGAAGGTACCACGTATAGCCTATAATTTTAATCTAAAAGTCTAGATTTTTTTATTTTAGACTGGTATTCACCAGGTGCAAGTTTTTGCCTTGTTTTAAATACTCTATTAAAATAAGACCTGCTTTCAAAGCCACAATCTAAGTACACATCTTTAATACTTCTTTTTGGATCTTGCAATAAACCAACGGCAAGCTTTATTCGTTCATTATTAATAAATTCAACAGGTGAAATTCCTAATTCAGATTTAAAAGTTCTGTAAAAATTAGAAACACTCATACAAGCAATTTTGCTCAACTGCTCTACTTGAAGCGATTTATGAACATTATCTCTTATATATCGAATAACTTCAGTTAACCTGCTTTCACTTTTAATTGAAAGTGTAGCATTGCTATATATCT
>CAXBIJ010000317.1:0-4278 GCA_963975675.1 uncultured Maribacter sp.
GATCATTATTGTTATTGACGGCAAAACCAGTGTTTAGCGGAGTAATAGTGTTGGTTTCTAGTTCATAATTGTACAGATGACCTTTAGAATTGTAAATCAATTTTTTGCCATCAACGGTCCAATTCGGAGCTTGAATAGAATGAGCGGAATGATGAATAATTTTTCTGTGTCCGGTTTCTACATCCATTACTTCTAAATTACTGCCAATATATTCACGATAGGGCGTATAATCTTCATTTACCGGTTTAATGATTCGCACGTTACTAAATGTGGCACTTTCTAAAACTTTAGGATTATGAGAACATACATATAACCCACAAATACTTCATTGTCAAGGGCAATATCAGTAAGCTCTACTGTCGTAAATTCTTCGCCAAATTTTGCCGTAGACATGATATATGTAGAACCACGTCTTTCTAATTGAATTATAGTAGGGGACTTGTCATTAGATTTCACCTCTTCGGTAAGTCCGCCAACCGTTTTCCGATATTGTAATGAAGTAAGTCCGTCACCATGGGTACTGGCATTAACATGTGCAGAATTTGTGTCTAGACTGTTTTTAATAATCCAACCTGTTTTACGATGTGGGTCAGAACCACCGCCATTAAATTTTGCGGTAGCCCGAAGAATAAAATCACCCTGAATCGTCGTCCATAAATATTGAAATTCATCGGTACCGAACCACATGTTAGTACCAGCACCCGTTAAGGTATAGGTTTGGTTTTGAGCATTATAGTTGGCCGTACCTTTTACGGCAGGGTTTCCAATGCCTGTATTTCCATCGAAAATGCCGATTTTATGTTGTGAAAAACCGAAAAAGGTTATAAAAAGAAAAACTAAAGCGCTACTAGCAATTTTTGTAGTCATAATAAAGGGGTTAGGTTGCTTTTGCAGTTATTTAAAGATAAACTATTCCATTAAAATAAATAGAAGTGAAGGGTTGTAAAATAGTCATAGTATACAATACCTTCTTATATAATGAAGAAACTGTTCTCACAAATAATCGTTGGTTTCTACATACTAATCATATAGAACTAAAACTTAATACTGATTATATAATGTGTAAAAAAGACTTTAAAAATTGTTTTGATTCTAACTTTTTTAAGACCTAATGTTTAAAATATATTTTTATTAACATAATTTTAGTATTTTCAAAAAAATCTTAAAAACCAAAATTAAATATGAGAAATTCTTTTGTAAAACGTTTAGCTGTTTCCGCTAGCGCAGGGTTTATTTTGTTTTCATGTACAAGTGATACCCTAAACCCAAATGAAACCCTTGACCTAGAAAATAGTATTTTAAAGTCAGAAGAGGCAATTACTTTCAATCAGGGAAGTAATGAGATTGAAGGATCTTACATCATAGTTTTTGACAAAAAAGTTACTGGAAATCTAAGCTCTAAGGCGGCAAATGATTATAAGGCAGCGAATAGTGAAGTGAAAGAAATTGCCTTGAAAATTTTAGATAACGTTCATTTAAAAGGTGATATTGTAGAACATGTGTATAGCAAAACCCTATTGGGGGTTTCGGCACGTATAAATGCGGATCAAGCCGTTGAAATTGGCAAAGACAGTCGTGTTGCCTATATAGAAAAAGATAAAATGTTCACACTCGGACCACCACCTGGAAAAGGACCTGGAAGTGGAGGCGGAGGCGGATCTGATCCACAAGTTACTCCATGGGGTATTTCTAGAGTAAATGGTGGTGCAACCTATACTGGGTCGAATGTAGCATGGATTATCGATAGTGGTATCGATGCTAGTCATGCAGACCTTAATGTAGATGCAAGCCGTGGCTTTAATGCGTTTACCAAAGGAAAAGATTCTGATATTGCAACAGATGGTAACGGTCACGGTACCCATGTTGCTGGTACTGTAGCTGCGATTAATAATGATATAGGTGTAATAGGTGTTGCCGCTGGTGCAACTGTTATTCCGGTCAAAGTCTTAAGCGGGCGTGGTAGTGGTTCTAATGCTGGGGTAATTGCTGGTGTAGACCATGTGGCGGCTTATGGATCTGAGGGTGATGTAGCTAATATGAGTTTAGGAGGCAGTTTCTCTCAAGCACTAAATGAAGCGGTCATAAATGCATCCTCCGTTGTTAAGTTTGCATTAGCCGCAGGTAATGAGAGTACAAGCGCAACTACAAAATCTCCTGCTTCTGCAGAAGGAGGCAATATTTATACTATTTCTGCCATGGCAGAAGGAGACACTTGGGCTTCTTTTTCCAATTATGGTAACCCTCCAATAGATTACTGTGAGCCAGGTGTAGCTATAGAATCTACCTGGACTGGTGGTGGGTATAACACTATTAGCGGAACCTCAATGGCTTCTCCACATGCATGTGGATTATTGCTTTGGGGCAGTATTTCTAATGATGGAAGAACAGTAAGTGGTGATCCAGATGGTAACGCAGATGCAATAGGTTTAAGGTAATAGGAATTCATATTATTAAACTTTAAAGGAGGTCGTAAGACCTCCTTTTTTATGTGATAAATAGTATGAACAAGTTAATGCTAAATTGAACTATTGCGAAATTCGTAGTTGGCTAGGTATCAAAAGTTAGCTATCCATTATAATTTTATGATTTTCTTTCATTTTTGTGCTGTTTTTCGTTAAAAGAAGCCTAAAACGGGAAGGTTTTGCGCTATAATTCGTTATTGGGTAATGAGAACAATACCTTTGTGGCTCAATAAAGTTGAATAGTAGAAATCAATAGTATGAGCAAAGTAAAAGCAGATTCATTAGTTAGCGTACATTACACAGGTAAATTAAGTGATGGACAAGTGTTTGATAGTTCGGTAGATAGAGAGCCATTAGAAGTAAAATTAGGACAAGGTAGTTTAATACCTGGTTTTGAAAAAGGTTTGATTGATATGCAAGCGAACGAGAAAAAAACAATCGTTATCGCTAAGGAAGAAGCTTACGGTGAAAAGCGTAAGGAACTTTTTCAATCCGTAAAAAAATCAGATTTACCTGAAGATTTGAAAGTAGAGGTCGATATGGCACTTATGGCTACAAATGCTGATGGTAGTGAAAAACAACTTCGTGTTGCTGAAGTAAAAGAAGATGAAATTGTAGTAGATGCAAATCATCCACTGGCTGGCGAAGATTTAACTTTCGAGTTAGAGTTGGTTGAGATTAAATAAGTTACATACATTTTATAGAAAAACCGTCCTTAATAGGGCGGTTTTTTTTGTTTTAAAATGTGATTTAAAGTAAGTTCGTACGATGATAAAATAGAGGATAATCTCTATATTGTACCTCCTTAGCCCTGTTTAAATATATAAACGAATCAAAAAGTAGTTGTAATATGACCATTCTAAAAAACACCTTTTTTTCTTTTAGAGCCTATGTACCCGCTGCGCTACTACTTTTAATCTTTTTACTTATACTGTCTTGCTCAGAAAAACCAAAAACAGCAGACCAAGAAGAATGGGTAGCTATGTTTAATGGGGCCAATTATGATGACTGGACACCAAAATTCGCGGGATACGAACTTGGGGTTAACCATAACAATAGATTTGTGTATCAGGATAGTCTTTTAAGTGTTCGATATGCTAAGACAGATACTTTTAAAGGAAATTTCGGACACTTATTTTACAAACAGAAATTCTCACATTATAAACTAAGAGCAACGTATCGGTTTGTTGGTGAGCAAATGACTAATGGTCCTGCTTGGGCTTTTCGAAATAATGGACTTATGTTACATTGTCAAGAGCCTGCAACCTTGGGTTTAGACCAAGATTTTCCAATATCCTTAGAACTACAACTTTTGGGTGGCGACGGTACCCATGAACGTACTACTGCCAATTTGTGTACACCTGGTACTAATGTGGTACTGAACGATAGTCTCTTTACAACACACTGTGTCAACTCCACCTCAAAAACCTATCATGGTGACCAGTGGGTTACTGCAGAAGCTTTGGTTCTTGGTGATTCTCTTGTACAGCATATTATGGACGGCGAAGTTGTTTTAGAATTTAAATCGCCTACCATTGGTGGCGGTAATATATCTGGATATAACGAAAGTGCCTATGAAGAAGGAAAACCGCTAAAAGAAGGCTATATTTCGATTCAAGCAGAATCGCATCCAATAGATTTTAAAAGTATAGAAGTATTGAATCTTTGTGGTTGTATGGACGAAAAGGCCAAGAATTACAAATCTTACTATATAAAAGCAGCTAATACCACATGTATTTACGAATAGGAAAATCACACTTAAAAATGCAGAAACGAATCATACTTTTTTTAGCCATTTGCATAACCTTATTGGGCT
>CAXBIJ010000318.1:0-4251 GCA_963975675.1 uncultured Maribacter sp.
TGTAAATGCAAATAATCAAACTTGATGCCACGGAGTCTACTAATACCTATTTGAAAGAATTATCTGCAAAAAAAGAAGTACAAGATTTTACGATTATAACTACTGAGAATCAAACTTCTGGTAGAGGTCAATTAAATTCTAAATGGGAATCTGAAAGAGGTAAAAATCTAGCAATCAGCATATTGAAAAAAAATATAAACATACCTGTTAACTGTTTGTATCTAATGAATGTTTGTGTTTCCTTAAGTGTTTTGAACAGTTTAAATCAATTGAGTATTCCGAATTTAAAGGTGAAATGGCCTAACGACATTCTGTCAGGTGATTTTAAAATAGGAGGTATTTTAATTGAAAATATTATTTCTGGTTCAAAAATAAAACGAAGTATAATTGGGTTTGGGTTAAATGTAAATCAATCTGAATTTAAAAATGCTCCAAACGCCTCTTCCTTAAAAACAATAATGGGGTATGATTTTAATCTTGATTCAGTGTTTTACGCTATCATTGAAAATTTACATCAACAATTAAGTAGCCCCATTTTAACTTTTGAAAATGAATTTTATAATCTATACCACTCTCAATTATACAGAATAGGGGTGAAGAGCACCTTTATAATTCAAAAGGATGAAACGATAGATGGTGTTATTGAAGGAGTATCTAAAAATGGAAAACTTAGAGTGAAATTAGAAAACGGAATTATTCAGGAATTTGGATTAAAAGAAATACAACTTCAATATTAAATCTTCGCTAAATTAGTTGAAAGAGTATTTATAAAGTTAGTTATTGGGGTTTTAATCATCATTGCCATCATTGCATTGAATTCGCCTGTAAAACTTAAGATTACCTCACTTTTCTCATTTTCTAACTCTAAAATATCTGCAGTTAAGGTAAAAGGAAGTTTTTCACTTGCTGCACCTAAAACAATTTTGCTGTATTGAGTTTGTTCCTTTTTCTCTAAAACTATTTCAGGCATTCCTTTTAATGCGAACAAAAATCTGTTTTCATTTAAAACTTCGAACTTACTAATGTTCTCAGGCATTAGCTGTCTGAAGTTAGATAATTCGTTTAAAAAGTTAAAAATATCTTCTTTACTTTTTGATACTTGCGCTTTTGGTGTTTCTATAAACATAATTATTTATTGGTCCATTGCGAAGGATCTTTCCTCCATTCCATTAATGTTTTTAACTGCTCTTCTTTCACATATCCTGTTTCAGAAGCTTGTTCTATAAGATATTCGTAACTACTTAAAGTATGTAGTTCTGTATTTTTATCTTTAAAATTATTAAATGCTGTTTCAAAGCCATAGGTAAAAATGGCCAGCATACCTTTCACGTTGGCATCAATGGCCCTTAAGGCGTCAACAGCGTTAAGGCTACTTTTACCAGTGCTAATTAAGTCTTCGATGACAACAACGGTCTGGTGTGCTTCTAGATGACCTTCAATCTGATTTTGTCTACCATGAGACTTTGGTTCTGGCCTCACATAAACAAAGGGGAGATTTAATTTATCTGCCACTAAAGCACCGATACCAATAGCACCAGTAGCAACGCCAACGATACAATCTGGCTTGCCATATAATTGCTCCACTTGCTTAGCCATTTCATCACGAATATAGTTTCTAATGATAGGATAAGATAGCAAAATTCTATTGTCGCAATAAATTGGAGATTTCCATC
Organism: uncultured Maribacter sp.; assembly: GCA_963975675.1. GTDB lineage: Bacteria > Bacteroidota > Bacteroidia > Flavobacteriales > Flavobacteriaceae > Maribacter. The sequence continues at coordinate 1,674 of CAXBIJ010000318.1, forward strand.
CAGAAGCCCAAGTAAAAGGATTTTCCGGTTTCAATTTTATTGCATTAATTTGCAGCAGAAGCTCTGCTGTTTTTTTAGCCGTGTTTTTGTCTAAAACCATGACGCAAATGTATAAAGTTTTTGTTAATGAATTGCCTTTGATTTTAACAAATAAGCTCTCCGAAACGGCAAATGGTGAGTATTTTTTGTTAAATCAGGGTTCTATACAAGAGGCAATAAAGTCTTTGAAGAAGGGAAAACTAGAATCTGCATACATCTACCACCCAAATCATGAAGAAATTTTAAAGAAGTTTACGAAAGAAATTCCATTAGTAGTTGCTGCTGGTGGTGTAGTTACTAACGAGGAAGGTAAAGTACTATTTATTTATAGAAATGATAAATGGGACTTGCCAAAAGGTAAATTAGATAAAGGCGAATCAATTGAAGATTGCGCGATTAGAGAAGTGGAAGAAGAAACGGGTGTTAAAGGACTAAAAATTGAAAATTTTTTAAGAACTACATATCATATTTTTAAAAATAACGGAATAGTTACACTTAAGCAAGTACATTGGTATGCGATGAAGACCGATTACAAAGGCAAACTAAAGCCTGAAAAAAAGGAAGGAATCGTAAAAGTAAAATGGAAAGGTCCGGTCAAAATTCAAAAGGCACTTTTAAATTCATATGCGAATATTAAAATTTTGTTTGAGGGCGATTAATTTGATTTTATAATCCTATAAATAGGATATTGTAAGTGAGCTTTCTCATAGAGATTACTTTGTTTAAATAACCAATCTAACTGAAGATACCAGTTAGAATTGAAATTCGAGTCTAGTTTCTTTTTGTTTAAAAACTTATTTTTTAAAAGAGAATCGTTTTCTAGCATTAAAAGTGCAGTATCTTCAAATACATAAGGAGAAAAACCTTCTTTTTGCTGTAGAATAGTATCGAAGAAATTCCAATTAAAAAATGAATCTATAGCAGCTGGCTCTAATGTTTCTATTATATACCTAATCCCTGGTTGATTCGTTGGTATTAATATATCGCCAGAATGAAAATTCACATTGCTTTCAGTTGAATTTAATGAAGTGTTATAATGCAAGTAATGACCTTCGTAGGGTGTAGAAACCGTTTGATAATCAGCTATTTTGTATGCTTCGACCTTTATGGTACTGTCGTTTTTGAGGGTTGAATAAGTTATATGATTCAAATCTAATCTCTTAATAACATTCTGCCATTGTTTACCAATAACATAGGCTTTTGGTATTTTAATCGAATCAGATGCTTTAAAATAATCTTGGTATTCTACTTCATTTTCAATAGGCGTCTTACGATTGAACTTTAATCTTGGTAACCCGGTTACCTTACTTATTATGGTATCTGCTTTGTATCCTTTAAAAACAATTTTCGATATTTTCGTTGTGTCTAGCTGCCATGCGATTGGATAGTAATCATCAACCCTGTATGAGTTTGTAGAAATATCACGCAAAGACCTGATTTCGCTGCCATCTTTTTCAGTAATGGTAATCATTTTAAGCATTAGTTCATAAGTACCTTCTACACGTTTATCGTATGGCTTTAACATATGGGTTTCTACCATCATGCCTAAAGTATTCCACAATGTGGTGTAACCACTAGAGTATCTTGGGTAGTCCATGAATTGTTGAAACCCTATTTCTGGAGGTTTATTGAAAACATTTACATATGGTGTAATCTCCCAGTCAGATTTTAAAAGTGAATCTTTTAGCTGTGGCATTAAACTGTTATGAAGATATTCACCAAGTTTTCCGCCTAACTTATTATGCTGGGTAAATAAGTGGGTAAGTGTATATTGATAATCTGCACCATTACTTACATGATTATCAATAAAAACATCTGGATTAACAAGATGGTATATTTGAGTAAACGTTTCAGCGTTTTTCGTATCTGTTTTAATAAAATCTCTATTGAGGTCATAATTTTTGGCATTACCTCTAAACCCATATTCTTTTGGTCCATTCTGATTTGCCCTTGAAGTGCTATTTCGATTTAAAGAGCCACCAATATTATAGATAGGTATAGTAGCAATGATAGTTTGTGTTGGAGTTTTTATTTTTTTACTTGCTAAATCTCTAAACAATAACATCGTGGCATCAATGCCATCACTTTCTCCTGGGTGTATGCCATTGTTAATTAACATTATAGTATGGTCTTCACTTAATTTTTTAAAATCAAAATCACCCTGTGGACTAAAGGTTACTAAATGCAATGGTTTGCCACTATCCGTCGTGCCAATAGTTTGCAAGTTAATACTAGAAAATTCATTAGATAACTTTAGATAGAATTCAACCACCTGTTCATAGGTCGCAGTTTCGGTCTTGTTTGAAATTTCGAATGGAGTAGGGAAATCAGCTTTGGTATGGTCTATTTTTTTCTCGCATGAAGTCAATAAAGCCAATAGAATTAATAGTCGTAGAATTCTCATTACCGAACAATTATTTTAGAAGGTGAGTTTTAATTACCTCAGCTAAAATAATCAATACTTTATGGCTTATACAATTTTAGTGATTTCTGCAATTTTATCCCAATCAATTGGCTTTTGATTGAATGTGATTAAATG
>CAXBIJ010000319.1:0-4198 GCA_963975675.1 uncultured Maribacter sp.
TTGAGGATTTGGAAATAATTCAGAGACAATATCAAGGTGGTAATCTACCATTTCGGCTACCTTCGATGGTATTTCTTTTTTATCATTAAAGTACGCGTTTATTATATCTTCCATGGCATTTGTAGTCTTACCCATGGCAGAAACAACTAGCAAAGTATTTTCATACCCTACTTCTTTTAAAACCTTTACCACATTTCTAACTGCATCTGCATCTTTAACAGATGCTCCCCCAAATTTAAAAACCCTCATAGTCTTCTTTTATCTTAAATCTTAATTATATCTGTCTTTTTTTACGCTATTGCGTTCAAATAATTTTTCATACCCGCTTCATCTAACTGTACAACATCCCAATCACGCATTACGTTGGCTCCTTTACTTTCATAAAACCCAATTGCAGGTTCATTCCAATCAATTACTTCCCAGCTAATTCTTTTAACACCTAAGTTGTTTCCATATTTTACAACTTCGTCTAAAAGTGCAGTGCCTAAACCGGTACCGCGCATTTCTTTAGTTACTATTAAATCTTCTAAATGAATAACAGGTCCTTTCCATGTAGAATATCTTGGATAGACCAATGCCATACCGACAACTTTATCTTCCTTCTCAGCAACAAAGCATTGAAACAACTTATGTTTACCAAAACCATCTTCCTTAAGATTCTGCTCATTCAATTCTACAGCATTTTCTTCCTTCTCAAACGTGGCTAATTCTTGAATTAAATGAAGCACTTGCTTCATATCTTCTTTTTGGGCAGTTCTGATTGTATAGGTCATAATTGTTACAAATAAAACACAAAGTTATAAATTTAAAAAATGAAATTAAAATCAAAATTGAGCGTTTAACAAAATATCGGATATTTGTACATAACTATAAACTAAAACATGTCACCTAAAAAAAATCAAACCCTTGGAGAATTTATTATTGAAAATCAAGATTCATTTCAATATTCATCGGGGGAATTATCAAAACTAATCAATGCTATTCGATTGGCAGCGAAAGTTGTTAATCATGAAGTTAGTAAAGCTGGCTTAATTGATATTTTAGGCGGTGTAGGTGAAACGAATGTACAAGGCGAGGATCAACAAAAATTAGATTTATTCGCCAATGACAAATTCATTCAAACCTTAAAAAATAGGGAAATTGTATGTGGTATTGCTTCAGAAGAAGAAGATAGTTTTATCAGTATCAATAGTAACGATAAAAATAATCAGAATAAATACATTGTTCTAATAGATCCTTTAGATGGTTCTTCAAACATTGATGTAAATGTGTCTGTTGGCACTATTTTTTCAATTTATAGAAGAGTAACACCTGTTGGCACGCCTGTTACCATTGAAGACTTTTTACAAACTGGCAATAAACAAGTTGCTGCGGGTTATGTTGTTTATGGAACCTCAACAATGTTAGTATATACAACTGGTGACGGCGTAAATGGTTTTACTTTGAATCCTGCCCTTGGTACTTTTTATCTATCGCATCCTAACATGAAATTTCCAGAAGATGGCACTATTTATTCTGTAAATGAAGGGAATTATATTCATTTTCATCAAGGGGTAAAAGACTATATAAAATACTGTCAGATGGAAGAAGGCGATAGACCTTATACGTCTAGATATATTGGTTCTTTAGTTTCAGATTTTCATAGGAACATGATTAAAGGTGGTATTTACATGTACCCAAAAAGCAGCATAACACAGAGTGGCAAACTAAGGCTACTTTATGAATGCAATCCTATGGCCTTTATCGCAGAACAAGCCAATGGACTTGCAATTGGTGGTGTAAATCGTATTATGGATATTGAACCCACTGAATTGCACCAACGTGTACCCTTCTTCTGCGGAAGTCGTAATATGGTAGAGAAACTACAAGAATTTTTAAATAAGTATCAATAAAAAAAGGAGCTAAATGCTCCCTTTTTTATTTTCTTTCTTTTGGTACATTAGTGCTTAACTAAGTATAGATAGTCGTCAAAATCTATTTTACCTTCAAAAATAGCGATAGATCGATCAATTACCTTATCAGCTTTTTCACCTGTAAAGCCCATTCCAATGGCATATTTTTTTACCAAAATCATTTCCTCATAATCTATTCCATGATCTGTATAAATAATACGAAAGAAGTCAAAAAGTCTTTCTAAGCGCTTTTCTGCATCGTGGGAAGCATCTATTGGGTATTTATTTTCCTTTTTCATGACCTCCTCAAATTCAGATTTGGTAATGTCCAATTTAGTTGCGAAACGATCTAACATATTTTTTTCTTCAATACTTAGTTCTCCATCTATGGCGGCCAATGTAGCTAGAGCTGCAAAATGGGCTAGATTTCTTCTATGCTCACCACTTGTATATAAATCTGCAAAAGACATATCTTAATATTTAATTATTGAGCAAATATAATTTTTTTAGAGGTCATAGTTTACATCTAATACAACTTTGTTGTTTTCAAAAAATTGTAACTTTCACTTGCTATGAAATTACCCCTTTTACAATTTACTCCTAATGGTATTTATTGCGAAAAGGCCAGGGTTTATCTTGACCCTTGGAAGCCTGTTGATAAAGCTATTATTTCTCATGGTCATGCAGACCACAGTCGATATGGCCACAAAAATTACATAACCCATCACAGAAATGTTCCCATTATTTCTCATCGATTAGGAGAAATTAATGTTATTGGCAAAGAATGGGGAGAAACCTTTGTCATTAACAATGTGAAATTTAGCCTACATCCTGCTGGTCATATCATTGGCTCTTCGCAGATAAGAGTTGAACATAAGGGTGAGATTTGGGTATTTACTGGAGATTACAAAACAGAAAATGATGGTATTTCAACTCCCTTTGAACCTATTAAATGCGATACATTCATAACCGAATGTACCTTCGGATTACCCGCATTTACATGGTCACCACAAGTTGAAGTTTTTGAGAATATAAATAATTGGTGGGCTGAAAATAAAGCTGAAGGAAAATCTTCTATTTTATTCGGATATAGTTTAGGTAAGGCACAACGTCTTCTCAAATACTTAAATACAGATATAGGCCAAATTTACACCCATGGCGCTATAGAAAACATGACCGAGGTATTACGGCCTTTAGTAGATTTTCCTAAAACAACTCTCATCACCAAAAGCACCAAAAAAGAACAGTTATTAGGCAATATCGTATTAGCACCACCGAGCGCACATGGTAGTACTTGGATTCGTAAGATGGTGCCTTATGTTACTGCATCTGCTAGTGGGTGGATGACTTTTAGAGGAGCTAGACGAAGAAGAGCTATTGATAAAGGTTTTGTGCTTAGTGACCATTGTGATTGGACAGGTTTACTTACAAGCATCAAAGAAACTGGTGCAGAAAAAGTGATATGTACCCATGGTTATACAGACATATTTTCTCGTTATTTAAGAGAACAAGGCTACGATGCACGTACCGAAGCAACTCAATACGGAGAGGAAGAAACAGAAGCAGCATTAGCCTCAAAATCTACCGCAACAACATGAAAAATTTTGCCCTCCTCATAAAAGCGTTAGATAGTACAAATAAAACAACTGTAAAAGTTCAAGCTTTAACAGATTATTTTCTAAATGCAAGTGATCCCGACAAAGTGTGGACCATCGCTATTCTTTCTCACCGTAGGCCCCCAAGACCGGTCAACACAACCCTATTGAGAGATTGGGCATCTGACTTAGTTAATATCCCTCTTTGGCTTTTTGAAGAAAGCTACCATATAGTTGGTGACCTAGCAGAAACTATAGCCTTAGTAATACCTACAGCACAACAATCATCAGAGAAAAGCTTAACAAGGTTTCTTGAGGAGATGATTGCACTCAAAAAAAAATCTGACGAGGACAAAAAAGCTTATTTATATGAAAATTGGAAAATTCTAAATTACTACGAGCGTTTCGTATTCACCAAATTGATAACAGGTGGTTTTAGAATTGGAGTCAGTCAAAAACTAATGACCAGGGCTTTAGCCAAAGCCACTGAGATAGATGAAGATATTTTAGCCTACAAATTAATGGGTAATTGGAATCCAAATATAATCACCTTTCAACAATTGGTACTTGAAGAAAATGAAAGTGATTATCTCTCAAAACCTTATCCGTTTTACTTAGCCTACGCTATAGAGAGCGAGCCTCAACATTTAGGAGAGATATCAGATTGGACTGCAGAACACAAATGGGACGGTATACGATCTCAAGTGATTC
>CAXBIJ010000320.1:0-4177 GCA_963975675.1 uncultured Maribacter sp.
CTAGGCTTAAATAACATATGTTTTTTTTAACGCAATCATTTGTCGGCGGTATTTTGTAGAAGATTACCAGACTGAAAAGATTTCTCGCTTAAGGCATTTATACATGTGTTTGGGCAAATTCCCGAATTTAAAATCAAGTTGTATGAAAACTAAAATTATAATATTACTAGCTGGTCTATTATTTTGGAACTGCAAACAAAAACCTGATACTGAAAAATCAAAAGAGGTAGAAATCTTAAAGGAACAAAAAACATTAGTTGTTGTTCCACCTTCAATGATTGAACTTGGTAGTTTTGCCGATATTTCTCTTTCGAACAAATCTGACATAAATCAGTATATCGACTTCAAACAAATTGATGCAAACCAATCTGTTACGGCTATTGATATGAATGAAGCGGTATCACTTTACAAAAAAATGATGAAGCGTGAAAAAGCAACCTTTTCACCAATTTTTGAAATTAAAAACACTAACCGTGTAATTCTACCAATACAAGGCGTAGGCTTTGGAGGTCCTATTTGGGCAAAGGTTTTAGTGGATAGAAATACATTGGAAATCAAAAAAATTGCTTTCGAACATTTTGCGGAAACCGATGGGTACGGGGCGGCTATGACCCAGTTACCTTTTTTGAATGAGTTTATAGGGACAAAAATTAATTTAGATAAAAATACTTTTACGCTTCAAAAAAATATGGAAAACAGAATAGATAATGGGGTTTTGGTCGATGGTATTTCTGGCGCAACTATGACTAGTGAAGCGGCAATAGAAATGGTAAACGAAGGATTAAAAAAATATAAGGGATATTTAAGGCCTTAAAAAATAAAAACCAAATAATACCTATTGCTTCTTCAATTGACTACCCTTTTGGGTGAATCTTATTACATGCTAACTATACTATTGTAGTAGCATAGCATACATATGAAACTTGATTTGCAATTTTAAGAGTCATGACCATGAACTAATCTAATGGTTTTAGACCCTTCCACCTTCTAAGATTGGGAAGCGTGCTGTGGGCCAAGATTGTTGCTTCTTCCCTAGGCATTCCCTTTTTTTCCGCAAAAGCGATATTCTTTTCAATTTTCTGTTCTAATGTTATTCCATGATCTACAAATGCTCCTTTTAAATAGCAAAAATGACAATAATCTGAGTTTACGGTACCATCTTTATTTGTGCCGAAATCTGATAAATGGTGCATTGGCATACCACAACTTTGACAAATATTTAATGAAGGTTTCATTTGTTTAAATTTTAGAATTTTAAATCTTTAGAATCATAAGGTAGAGTTCTATTAAAAAAATTAAAATGATTTTGGTCAGTTGTACTTTTTTCCACGAAATGCTACCGTTGCAAAAATTCCTAATCCATCAAAGGCAGGATTTTGCGGATGTTTAAACCCTTGCCCGTTCGACAAGTGAAATCGGTTCACGCCTATCGATAATTTCGTAATACTATTTAGGTGTACTGCCAATCCCACCCCTGGGCGGGCGGTAAAATTAAGGTTGGTCCCTTCAGGAGGAAAACTCTTAAAAGTATAAAGGATTCCTCCACTTAAATCAATAAATAATCTAATACCAGCTATACGAATACAATGCCATCTTAAAAGGAAAGAAGTACCTGTCCCAAAACTCTCAGCTCTTATTTTTTGTGTGTCGTCATCTTGTTTCAGAACCTGAAAACCATTAGTAGTAGAGAGATCCAATAGACCATAAATTGTTAGGTTTTTTGAAAGCACCGAGCCGTATCCTATTCGAAAGGAGTAAGCTTCTATTGAGGTGTCAAATCCTGAGACATACTCCAATCCGACGGAATAGAGTTTTCCGCCTCTTTGGTAGAAATTTTCATAGGTTTTATTTTGGGCAATCAAACCTGAAATTGTAAACAGAACACAACATCCTAAAATAAATGATAACCGCATTAATTTTAAATGTATCATGTCTTAGTATTACTTTTTTAACTGCATTTATCTTTTAAATTCACCCCACAGGGTTGTAAAATTTGATTGGCTCGGCTACCATTTCGGTATACGGTTATCCCTTTTAGACCATACTTCCAAGCGGTGTTATAGATTTCAGAAATCTCTTTGGCTGATGTGTTGCTTGCAAGGTTAATGGTTTTAGAAACTGCATTATCAGTATATTTTTGAAAGACCTTTTGATGTAACAAATGATATTTCGCTGGAATTTCTAAACTTGTCTCAAATATTTTTTTTATTTCTTTTGGAATGTGTTTTATATTTTGAATGCTTCCATTGACGATTACTTCATCTTGTATTTCCTTAGTCCATAATCCTAAGGATTTCATTTTTTCAAGGAATATGGAATTGATTTCTATTTGGGTCTTATCATCTAAAATACCAGTTCTTTTATATGCAAGAGCGTAAAGTGGTTCAATGGAATAAGAGGTATCGGCAATGACCGAAATACTTCCAGTAGGTGCAATGCTATTGCAGGTGGCATTTCGTAATAAAGTATTGGGAGCATATGTACTTTCGTTCCAAGAAGGGAAACACCCTCTTATTTGTGCCAAGTTACCCGATGCTGAATGGCTTTTTTCTTGAATGAATTTCATAAGCACTTCGGCAAGCTCCACCGCTTTTTCTGAGGCATAGGGTATACCAAGAATAATCAACAGTTCGGCCCAGCCCATAACACCTAATCCAATTTTACGGTTGGCCATTGTTATATGCTTAATATTGGGAAGTAAGTAATAATTAGAACTGATAACGTTGTCTAAAAACCGAATTGCTATCGAAATAGTTTTTTCAAGTTTTTTCCAATCTATATCATTTTTTTTCCCATCATGTACTACCATTTTAGTCAAATTAATGGAACCTAGATTGCAGCTCTCAAAATCGAATAGTGGTACTTCTCCACAAGGATTGGTACAATAAATTTCCCCCTGTTTTGGCAAACGATTATCTTGGTTAATGGTATCTAAAAAAATTAGTCCCGGTTCTCCGGTTTTTTGGGCCTGTTCTACAATAAGATTCCAAAGTTTTTTGGCCTGTATTGTCTTCGAAACTTTTTTTGTTCTTGGGTTGACCAATTGCCAGTTCTTGTTCTTTTCTACAGCATATATAAATGCATTCGTAATGCCTACAGAAATATTAAAGTTCTGCAAGCTCACCCCATCAGATTTTGAGGTGACGAATGCTTCGATATCGGAATGTGTTACATTCAAGATTCCCATGTTGGCACCTCGTCGTTTGCCTGCCTGTTTCACATATTCGGTGGCGGTATCGTATATTTTCATAAAAGCGATTGCCCCAGCTGAGGAACCTTCAGATGATGTAATAATATCGTCTTTGGGTCGAAGTTTCGAGAAATTATAGCCTGTACCACCGCCACTATTATGAATAAGTGCTGCATTCTTAAGCGTAGTAAAAATAGCCTCAAGATTATCTTCAACAGGAAGAACGAAACAGGCACTTAATTGGCCATTCGGTAAACCAGCATTCATTAGGGTAGGGCTATTGGGCAGAAATTCAAGTTTACGCATAACCCCATAAAAAAGGTCGAACCACAATTCGTGGTCCTTATCCTCTACGGCAACAAGATGCTTTGCCACCCGTTGAAAAAGTTCATCAGGAGTTTCTGTTTTGTGTAAGTAACGGGCTCGAAGAATTTGAAGCCCATTGGGGCTTAGATTCGTCATTTAATTATATTCTGAATTACTTTTTTTAGTTTTTCACGAACCGTTTCGGCTACCGTGATTAAAGCTTCATTTTTTACGGCCTGCATTGAGGCTGCGGGATCTACTGCAGCGATCTCAATAGTATTTTTTTCTTTTTCTAGAAGAATAACGTTACAAGGTAGCATGGTGCCGATTTTGTCTTCAGCCTCAAGTGCCTTATACGCCAATGATGGATTACAGGCTCCTAAAATTGTATAATTGTAGAAATCTACATTCAATTTTTTTTTCAAGGTAGCTTTCATATCGATTTCTGTAAGCACACCAAAACCTTCTAATTTTAAAGCTTCTTTTGTTTTTGATACCGCATCATCGAACGTTGAATTTTTTAGTTGAGTTGAAAAATAGTAGTTCATGATAAGAGTGTTTTATACGTTGTTATTATACATTTATTTTTATTTTTTTAGTGGTATTGGTATTCGAAACTATCCATTCATTCAATTCTTCCACATCTTTCTTTTTGCAGAGTTGGGTGCCTTCTGTCATAGT
>CAXBIJ010000321.1:0-4170 GCA_963975675.1 uncultured Maribacter sp.
GTTAGCTGTGCACCTTTAAGTTCACCTATACTATCTTTAGCATTTAAATATCTATCGAAGTAGTTCTTAGTTTCTCTTTCAGAAATTTTATTGGTGACACTGTTCAACGCTTCAGAAACACTACTAGAGAATTGCTCTTCACTGCTTTCAATAGAATTTTTAATCCAGAAACTTTGAACGAAAATCAGACCAATAAGAGAAAGGCTCATTAAAACTACTAAGAGCACAAATAACTTTTTGTTCATTGGGGGATAAAATTAAAGATTTAACAGTTAGACAATAGTACGTTTAACCTAACCTTAACAAAAATGTTAAAATTACTAAATAGCTAACAATCAGCAAGGATGGCTTCATGTACTTTAAGAACTTTTAATGCTGTACTTTTTAGGTCAATATTTTCTATAACTAAATTGGCTAATTCTACCTTAATTTCATCTTCAAGTTGATTATTCATTCTGGCCATAATTTGGTCTTTTGAAGTTTCATCGCGTGACAAAACTCGTTCTATTCTTAATTCTTTTGGAGCAGTTATAAGAATTACAATATCATATAAATCTTGCGTATTATTTTCAAACAACAAAGCTGTTTCTTGAATTACATATGCAGCTTTTTGTTTTTTCATCCATTTAATAAAATCTTTTCGCACCACAGGATGTACTATATGATTAAGCTGCTTTAACAAATCCGCATCATTGAAAACCTTTTTTGCGATAAAAGCCTTATTCAATTTATCATCTAAAAAAGCTTTTTTACCTAAAAGTTCAACTAGCTGTTTCTTTATTTTTTTTGAGGTATTCATTAAGAGCTTAGCACGTTCATCTGAATTATACACGGGTACACCAAGCTCACGAAACATTTCCGCTATGGTAGATTTACCACTTCCTATACCACCTGTTAGCCCTACTACAATCATTCCCTTCTTAAAATAAATTCAACTTCATTCGTGTCTATCATTGCATTGTTCAAAGTCTTAGGGAATTTTGTTAGTCTAACCGATAATCGATTACCTGTTTCTGAAGAAACATTTGTATAATCAGCTACAACCTCAAAATCCTCAGGTTCTAATTCTTTTAAACGCTCTAATGTTCCTTGGCAACGTACTTCTACAATTTCAGGAAAGGTTCTCACTTTTACATCGGGCGGTAAATTTATTACCGTAACTGGTACTTCAATAACTAGCTCAGAAAATTTAACCACGTTACCAATAACACGAACAAAATTATTCGAGTATGTAGTTCCATTCAATTGTTTAGGCAACTTTAAAGCAACATCGTTCGAAAATGAATTATTTAAATCATCAATTGTAAGCAGTTCAGTTTCAATAATATTAATGGTGTCTATCTGACTTTTAGGACCTGATATTTGAATTGAATCTGGCTGTAAAAGTATTTGTCCCTCTAAAATATGATTTGCGGCAAATGTCAATTCTACCATTGCGTGAACAGGAACTTTCTTGGTTTTCAATGATGTAAAATCGAAATGAATAACATCACTATCGAAATCAGTTAATGTACTGTAATTATTAAGTTGAGCTTCTAGCTGTATTCTAATCTGATCTGATGTTAAGTAATAGCTATCGTCTTTATGCACTACTTTACTTACATCTAATTGAATCTCTTTAGGCTTCAAGTGATATCCTAAAAATTGAAATCCAGCCGCTTTAAGTCGTACTTGAAGTTCTTTCTTAGGTGTATTTGCCAATAAAAATTCTGACGGAATATTTACATAGGTTACGATAAATGTCGTATTACTTGTATAGGTTTGTGAAAGTTTATTAATAAACCAAGCAAGTGATGCGCACAATAGAAATAGAAGAAAGACTTTCACCTTTCTTTTTTTCAATCCTGTTCGTATCCATTCTATTTGCCGTACCATCAATTAGCTGTAAAAAATAATTTAGGAAAAATCTCCTCTGGTTTTTTATTACTTAAATTAATATACAAGGTTGATTTTAAAAATCCGTACCCATATCCAAAAAATTGTATGGCTGTTGCCATTAATGACAAGAAAGCAACTTTTAAATTTCCAGTTTTACGCAGTGCATCGATGAACAAAATTAAAAAATAGGTTGCGTAGAAATATAAAGGAATATTAAAACCAACTAAAGCCACTACGATAGAAATCAATAGACCTATACAGAATAGTGTAGGAAACCAATAGGTTATTTTTTTAGTTTCTGGGTGCCATAAATTTAAAATCGGCCTTACCATACCAAATTTATTTACTTGCATATAAAACTTATTCCAATCTATACGTCTTTTATGAAATACAAATGATGCTGAAATCAATTTGGTTCTATAACCTTTGTTCCATATGCGTATGGTGAGGTCTGGGTCCTCCCCTGGGTGAATATTTCCATAACCACCTACATTTTCAAAAGCTTCTTTTGAAATACCCATATTAAAGCTTCTGGGCTGAAATTTATCTACCGCTTTTTTACCACCACGAATTCCACCAGTGGTCAAAAACGAAGTCATGGCATAATTTATAGCTTTTTGAACTACAGTAAAAGATTCGTGTGCCGCATCTGGACCACCATAGCAATGCACAAAATCCTCTTTCAAACTCTGCTCTACTACTTTTAAGTATTCAGGAGGAAGAATACAATCAGAGTCAAGTACAATAAAATAATTACCCTTAGCCCTTTCCATTCCATAATTACGAGAATCTCCTGGGCCTGAATTGGGTTTTTTATAATAGGATATGGAAACCGAATCTAGAAACTCACCTATGACATCTTCTGATGAGATAGAAGAGCCGTCTTCGACAATGACCACCTCAAAAGCATTGTCATAGGTTTGTAACCGCATACTGTTCAACAGCTCCTTAATTTCGTTGGGTCTATTGTATACGGGAATGATAAAAGAAAACGATAAGTCCATTATTACTTTCCTCTAATAAATAGGCTCCAAAAAAATTGGATGATTGAAAACCTGATTAAAATTTCTCTATAACTTCTTGACTTACTCCTGTATTGGAGAAACCACCATCATGAAACAAGTTTTGCATGGTTACCTTTCTAGTGTAGTCTGAGAACAATGTAACCGTATATTCAGCACAATCTTGAGCAGTTGCATTACCAAGTGGTGACATTTTTTCTGCATAACTAATAAAACCACTAAAACCTTTTACACCTTGCCCAGCAGTAGTTGCAGTAGGTGATTGTGAAATAGTGTTTACCCTAACTTTTTTCTCTTTTCCAAAGAAATATCCAAAACTACGTGCAATAGATTCTAAATATGCTTTGTTATCTGCCATATCATTATAATCTGGGAACGTTCGTTGTGCAGCCATATAGGTCAATGCAACAATACTACCCCACTCATTCATGGCATCGGCCTTATATAATGATTGCATTACCTTGTGAAAAGAAAGAGCTGAAACATCCCATCCTTTTGCAGTAAAATCATATTTTTCATCGGTGTAAGCTCGCCCTTTACGAACATTTACAGACATACCGATAGAATGCAATACAAAATCAATCTTACCTCCTAAAATCTCAACTGCCTTAGCCACTAAATTATCTAAATCTTCAACACTTGTAGCATCTGCTGGAATAATCTGAGAACCGGTTTTTTTAGCCAATTCATCAATTTGACCCATTCTCATTGCAATTGGGGCATTTGTCAAAACAAAAGTACCACCTTCATCGTGTACAGTTTGTGCTGTTTTCCATGCAATAGAATTCTCATCTAATGCTCCAAAAATAATTCCCCTTTTTCCTTTTAATAAGTTATATCCCATGATAGTTGATTGTATAGTTAAAGTTATAGTTCAAAGATATCTAAAATATGTTAAAACCGAATTGTAGTGTGCAGTAAATACCGGTATCAAATAGATAATATAAAGGGCATTATTAAATAAAAAATTGCAACTGTAAAGATAAGTGAACCTAAACTAAACTTTTAATGACGGATTCAATAATTGCCTTGCATGGGCCAATGCGGAGTCTGATAGGTCTTTGCCACCCAACATATGTGCCAATTCAACAACCCTTTCATCGGTCGTCAATTTTTTCATATTGGTCATCGTGCGTTCAGCCCCTTCTGTTTTAAATACTTTAAAATGATTGTTTCCTTTTGATGCTACTTGTGGTAAATGAGTTATTGAAAACACTTGTAAATCGGCACTCATATCTTTCATGATATCTGCCATTCTGTTTGAAATTTC
>CAXBIJ010000322.1:0-4164 GCA_963975675.1 uncultured Maribacter sp.
TGTTTTACTATACTCTAGCATAGATTTAGCCATAATATATGTTAATTAGGTTGTTGTATAAAGGTAAACATAAATGCCGAATGATTATTGCATACAAAAAGTTAAAGTAAAAGCAACGTTGTTAAATTTTTATCGCTTCATCAAGAATAGTATTTTGTAATTTCGAATACATGAAGAAAATAACTTTTATACTACTCATATTTTTAGTTCTAACGTCTTGTATTTCAAAAAAATATGCTACCACTAAAGCATTCAAAACTACCCTTGCTTCTTCATTTTATAAAAATCAATTTACAGGTTTTTTAGTAATTGACACAAAAACTAAAGACACTATTTACAATCAAGACAGTCATAAGTATTTTATACCTGCCAGTAATACTAAAATCTTCACTCTTTTCGCTGCCTTAAAAACGTTGCCCAATAAAGCACCGGCAATACGGTATATAAATAGTAATGACACCCTTTATTTTGAAGGTACTGGAGACCCCTCTTTTTTACATCCATATTTAAAAGATTCTACGGCACTCCATTTTTTAAATAATCAAAAGAACCTAGCGTTTATTTCTGATAATTTTCAAGATAAAAAATACGGACCAGGTTGGGCTTGGGACGATTATCAATGGTATTATTCTCCTGAACGAAATGCGCTACCTATAAGCGGTAATGTAGTACTATCGTATAAGAACACTGAACTCGTGGTATCTCCGCCTTATTTTAAAGACAGTGTTATAGAAGTACTTCATAAGGATAATCGAAATGAATTTTCAAATATTTTCTATTACCCTCCTCCATCAATTGACACCTTAGAAACCCCTTTCATTACAAGTCTAAAAACCACAACTTCTATTTTAGAGCAAGCATTGGGTAAAAAAATATCAACAACTGCAACCATGCCTTTAGGAAATAAAGAGACCTTATATGGTATTGAAATGGATACCCTTTATAAAAGAATGATGCATGAGAGTGACAATTTTATTGCTGAACAACTTTTATTCATGGCCGCTTCTGAACTAAAAGATACCTTAAACAGTAATTTAATTAGAACACATATCTTAGAAAATGAGTTGCAAGATTTAGCTCAACAACCAAGATGGGTCGATGGCTCAGGACTATCTCGATACAATCTTTTTACACCACAAAGCATAGTGAATGTATTAGATAAACTCTATGTAATGGTTCCGCACGAACGACTGTTCACTATTTTCCCTGCAGGTGGTATGTCTGGTACCTTGAAAAATAGATTTGCTGGAGAAGAACAGCCATATATCTATGCTAAGTCTGGTAGTTTAAGTAATAATTATTGTTTAAGTGGATACCTATTGACTAAATCTGGGAAAACATTGATTTTTAGTTTTATGAATAATCATTTTAGAGAATCGCTAACAGACGAAAGATTACGCCTAGAACAAATGCTGCAGACTTTACGAGATAACTATTAGCTACACTACTCTTGTTGAGACATGCTTTCTATACCTCTCTTTAAGTAGTTGAATCTTAGGAGAAATATGAGTCTTACAGAAAGGTTTTTCAATATCGCTAAAATAATAATTATGAAATTTTTCTTCAGATGATTTAAACTGGCCAAAAGGAAGAATCGATGTAATTATTGGTGTACTTAGCTCTTTTCGAAATTCATTCATAATCAACTTTAAGAATTCCTCATCTTCTTTCGTGAAATAATATAGGGCAGAACGATATTTGTGCCTCAAGGAATGATTCTGAGTACTTTGATGTGTGTCTAAATGAATGGCCACTAAATCTTTTAATTCAATTACCTCAGCGATGTAATTCACAATCACAGCTTCTGACAAGTTATCAATATCGCCTTCTGAAGAAATAAAGCCCTGTTCTACTTTGGCAACACCTTTAAGTGCCATAAAAACCGCTTCGGTACACCAATGGCAACCACCGCCAAATCCTATTTTACGTATATTTCTCATACCATTCTGTAGCACAAAATAGCCTAAACTAACCCATTCAATTTTGCATATTGAAGTAAGATAATAGTTTTTGAGTCATTAATCTCACCCGTAGTAATCATTTCCATGGCTTTTTCGAAATCCAATTCTAAAACCTCTATATTTTCGGTTTCATCTTCGGCACCCCCACCTTCACTTACTTTCATGCTTTCATCGTATTCCCCAACAAATAGATAGAGAATCTCGGTTACAGAGCCAGGTGACATAAAGGGCTGCATTACTTTTTTTACATTACTTATTTTATAACCTGTTTCTTCTTCCGTTTCCTTTCGCACACAATCTGCTGGGTTATCACCATTTAACAAACCGGCGCAAACTTCAATCATCATACCATCATCATTTCCATTCACATAGGTAGGCATTCTAAATTGTTTGGTAAGCACTACACTGCCCTTTTTGGTATTATACAATAGAATGGCTGCACCATTGCCACGGTCATATGCCTCTCGTTGTTGGGTTTCCCAACTACCATCTGGTTTCTGATATTCATAGGTGTATTTATTTAGGGTGTACCAGTTATCAGATAGAATCTCTCTTTTAATATTTTTTACTTTATTATTTGGCATAGATAATTTTATTTATTCTAAAACACTCTTTTAATTTCAACTGAAAATGCATCCTAAATCTTAAATAATAATTTAACGATATCTGTATTATGAAATTGTAATGAAGGTAATTATAGGCAGAGCTCTTTAATGTGCCAAGATACAAACTACTAGAATTATCAATCATATTAAATTAGCATCGTTTTTAAGTACTTGCCAAATAGAAACCTAATTAACAATTCAACTTTTTAATCGTAACTTAAATTTTCAAAAACCAACCAATGAAATTATCAAATTCAATTTTGTGGAGCTCAGTACTAAGTTTTCTATTCTTTACTGCATGTTCTGGTCCGAAAAAGGAAGCCGCAACCTTACTAATATATGGTGGTCCCATTTACACCGTTGATTCGATTCAAACAATTGTTGAAGCTGTAGTTACAAAAGATAGTATTATCCTTTTTGCGGGTAATCTTGAAGAAGCCGAAAAGTACAAAAACGAACAAACTCAAGTCATCGATTTAGAAGGAAAAACTATGACTCCTGGACTGATTGAAGGACACGGACATTTTATGGGCTTGGGATACAATGAATTGGAACTAGATTTGATAAATACGACAAGCTATCAAGAAATCGTAGATGCCGTGGCCGAAAAAGTAAAAACCATCGCCCCTGGTGAATGGATTCTCGGTAGAGGTTGGCATCAAAGCAAATGGGATTCATTACCAGTAGATGCTGTAAATGGATTTCAAACACATGACTTGTTAAGTGCCGTAACTCCAAATAACCCTGTGTATTTGAGCCATGCCAGTGGCCATGCAGGTTTTGCAAATGCTAAGGCCATGGAAATCGCGGGAATTGAGATATTGCCCAAGGATGGTATTGATAAATTGCAAGTCGAAGGTGGTGAAGTAATGCGCGATGAACTAGGAAGACCTACCGGAATTTTCAATGAGCGGGCACAGCGATTAATCTACCAACATATTCCCCAAGACTCTCCAGAAAAAAAAGCTCAAGCATTTGATTTGGCTGTAAAGGCTTGTCATAGAAATGGCATTACTGGTTTTCACGATGCAGGAATCGGTCGAGAGACAATAGCATTGTACGAACAAATGAAAACAGCAGACAAAATGAAAGTTCGCTTATACGGTATGCTCACCGGTTGGGACAAAGAATTACTGAGCGAATGGTATGAAAAAGGACCGTTGGTAGATCCCGATAATTTAGTGACCATACGTTCCGTAAAATTAAATTGTGATGGGGCTCTAGGGTCACGTGGTGCTTGGTTGTTAGAACCCTATTCCGACCGACCAGGACATTACGGACATGAAACACTACCCATGGAAATGGTTCAAGAAACTGCTGTAGATGGTTTACGTAATGGTTTTCAAGTTTGTTCCCATGCCATTGGAGATCGTGCTAACAAAGAAATTTTAGACCGTTATGAAGCTGCTTTCGAGAAATTGCCGAATTTGATAACGAATCATAGATTTCGAATTGAACATGCCCAACACCTACATCCAGATGATATTCCTCGGTTTGCACAACTTGGCGTAATACCGGCAATGCAAGCTGTCCACTTGTCTTCAGATAGACCTTGGGCTATTGACCGTTTAGGTGAAAAACGAATTAAAGAAGGTGCA
>CAXBIJ010000323.1:0-4156 GCA_963975675.1 uncultured Maribacter sp.
ACCTCAACGAATATAGAAAAACCATAAAAGGTGATTTTGAGGAAAAGGTAGAAACGCTTAATGAGTTTACTAAAGGGCTAGTGAACAAGAAAAAGGACTCATAGCTAGCCATTTTTATTTAGGCCATGTAATCGCTTAAGAATTTCTTTAGATAGGGAGTTTAAATTTATAGTTATGAAAATTCTAATCGTAGAAGACGAAAAAGCCCTGCTACAATCTATCGCCAATTATTTGGAAAAAGATGGAAATGTATGTGAGACGGCATCTAGCTATGAAGATGCGCTCTATAAAATTGACCTTTACGAATACGACTTGTTGGTTTTAGATATTAATTTGATAAATGGCAGTGGTTTAGACATTCTCCATTTATTAAAGAAAAATAAAAAAGAAACCGCCACCATTATAATTTCCGCGAATAACTCCTTAGACGATAAGTTAAAAGGGCTCGATTTAGGGGCAGATGATTATCTGACCAAACCTTTTCATTTGGCCGAATTGAACTCCCGAATTAAAGCAGTACTACGAAGAGGAAAATTTGGGGGCACTGAACGGTTAGAGTTTAATGAAATCTCAATCGATACAAGGTCAAGAACCGCTTATATTAATGATAAAGCAATGGCACTTACACGTAAAGAATACGATTTGCTTTTGTTTTTCATCACCAATAAAGGAAGGGTTCTTTCTAAAGAAATAATTGCAGAGCATTTATGGGGTGATCATAGTGATATGGTCGATAATTACGACTTTATCTATGTTCATATGAACAACCTTCGTAAAAAGTTGACTGATGCCGGTGCAAAATATATTAAAACTGCCTATGGTAGCGGTTATAAATTCATGGAAGACTAACTAATGGCCGAAACTACTAAGAAGATAAAATTACTGCGAGAAACCTCTAAAACATTTCTATGGATTAGTCTTGTGTTAATGGTGTTCAGTACTATCGGACTTTATTTTTATGTTCGGAATCTCTTACAAGATGAGGTAGAAGAAGAGCTTCGGTCTACTGAAGCACGTATTGAAAGTTCAATTTCTGGAAACAATCCTATCTATCAACTACCGCCTATAGTAGAAGTGCAGACTGTATCTACTTTGGGTGCAGAACATTTGAAAGACACCTTAATTTTTGACCCATCTCAAAATGAGTTAGAAGAGTTTCGTGAGCTAATCACTTTCTCTGCAATAAATGACCAATATTACCGAATAACCGTTCGAGCTCTTATTGTTGAATCGGAAGATATTTTAATTGCCGTAGTTATTTCGTATCTTATTGTCATTTTGTTCGTCTTCATTTTCCTTTTCTATTTGAATAAATCAAGAACTCAAAAATTATGGAATCCGTTTTTTAAGAATTTAGAACAGATGAAGCTTTTTTCATTGACTTCTGACACTCCTATATCATTAATGGACAGTGACATTATAGAATTTTCTGAACTTAATACAGAAATAACCACGCTGACAGATAAAGTTCGCTCAGACTATAAAAACCTGAAACAATTTACAGAAGATGTTTCCCATGAACTTCAAACTCCTTTAGCAATAATTCAGGCTAAAGTAGATACCCTTATAAATGGCGAGGAGCTAAATGATCTACAATTTGAACAATTATCATCCATACAAAACGATATTCAACGCCTTAAACAATTAAACAAAAAGCTCGGCCTTATTTCCAAAATTGAAAATGACCAATTCACCAACATAAGTTCGTGTAACTTAAATCTTATTCTAAAAGATAGAATTGAAAATCTATCTGAACTTTATCCTTCAGAAATACGATTTGAAAGTAATGTAGATGTTGTTCTTTTAATGGACGTACATCTTGCAGAAGTTCTTTGCGACAACCTACTTTCAAATGCCATAAAATACAGTTTACCTAATACGCCAATAATGGTGATTTTGGAAAAAGAATCATTCTCTGTAAAAAACAAAGGCAAGCGTGCCATAGTAAAACCAGAGCAATTGTTTCAACGCTTTTACAAAGAGTCAGATGAAGTAAAGTCTACCGGACTAGGGTTAGCCATTGTAAAAAAAATATGTGATTTATATGGCTTTCAACCTTCCTATAGGTATACCAACAACGAACATCATTTTACCATTTTCTTACCAAAACAATAGTATTCTTAAAACTATCTTTAGATTCTTAACCTATCATTACTTTTTAAAGCTAATTTCATGCGTAAGATTTTAATTGTTTTACTATTTTTTTTCTCCCTCACCACTGCATTTTCTCAAAGTTCAGTAAATGTTACTGGCCAATTACGTGATGCAAATACCTTAGAAAATTTAGCTTTCGCTAACGTTACGGTCCAAAACGCTACCGATAATTCTATGGTAACCGGTGCAATAACTGATGACAATGGCCGTTTTGAGATCTTAGGCCTAAACACAGGAAAATATACCTTCGTTTTTTCATTTATAGGGTATGAAACGGTAAAAAAACCACTTATCGCTGGCGGATTAAATACTGTCTTCGACTTGGGGCAAATTGCATTACAGCCAAGTGCAGAACAATTGAATGAAGTGCAGATAGTTGGACAAGAAGCTACTACCAATAGCGACCTCAATAAAAAATCATTTAATCTCGATAATAATATAGCGCAAGCTGGTGGTTCTGTACTAGATGCCATGAAAACAATGCCTGGGGTCACCTTTGACCAAGACGGCAAAGTAGTTTTACGAGGTAGTGATAAAGTGGTGATACTCATTGATGGTAAACAAAGTAGCTTAACTGGTTTTGGCAATCAAAAAGGGTTGGCTAACATACCAGCTTCCAACATTGAAAAAATAGAGATAATCAATAACCCATCGGCAAAATATGATGCAAACGGTTTTGCCGGAATCGTGAATATTATCTACAAAAAAGAAACTCAAAAGGGACTTAATGGTGATGTGGGACTTTCTTTCGGACTTGGTGCATTGGGCAAAAGAAGACCAGATACCGCTACTGATTTAGGTAGTTTTTCAGTTAATCCAAAACTAATTCCTAGTCTTAATCTTAATTACAGAAAAGGAAAACTCAATTACTTTCTTCAGTCAGAGTTTATAGTTCAAGAGGCGTTACCAAACAATGAATTTACGACTAGAAATTATGATGATGGTCGCAATATTGTTTCTCAAGTTCCTGAAAATAGGAAACAATTTCGCTCTATACTTAATGGTGGAATTGACTATAACTTAGATGACAATAATAGCTTTACGTTTTCTGGTTTATATGACCGAGAACGACATATCGATACTTCTCAAGTAGCATTTATAGATTTGAATACCAATACTAGAAACCGATTTTATAATTGGCAAGAAGAAGAGGTTACTCGATACATCAATGCTGCAGTTAACTATCGACATTCATTTGAACAACCTGGTCATACCTTAAGTGCCAATGCTCAATTTACGCAAGGCCTAGAAGATGAAACCTATTCGTTAAACGATAGTTCGGCCGTTCGTGTGGGGAGAGAAAAAACCAATATAAAGGCCATAGAAAATACCACTAGTTTATCTTCAGATTATGTAAAACCGCTGAGTAATGGTAGACTAGAACTTGGCGCGAAACTTCGCATTCGAAGACTACCTGTAGATTATACGATTACCCCAGGTAATGAATCTATTATTTATCCTGGACTTGGCTCTTTTTCCGATTGGGGAGAAAATTTATATGCGGGTTATGTCAATTACCTTCTAGAGAAAGAATTCTATGATATTGAAGCGGGATTAAGAGCCGAACAGACTGATGTTTTTTATGACTTAGACCCAGCGAACACATACTACCCAAACAATGATAAGTACGACTATTTCGAGCTTTTCCCTAGCGCTCGTTTTACCTATAAACTAAACGAGCATAATAAAATATCCGCATTTTATAATCGACGCATCGATAGACCGGGTGAACCAGAACTACGTGTGTTTCCTAAATATGATGACCCAGAACTCCTAAAAGTTGGTAATCCTTATTTACGCCCTCAATTTACAGATGCCTTTGAAGTGGCCCACAAATATTCATGGAATTCTGGCTCGTTATTTTCAGCTGTGTACCACCGAATTATACAGGATCAATACATGCGTATTTTCAGTATCGATGATTCGAACCCTAATTACGATATCGTAAACAAAATCTATCAAAACACAGGCAGAGCTACAAATACGGGATTGGAGTTGTTGG
>CAXBIJ010000324.1:0-4150 GCA_963975675.1 uncultured Maribacter sp.
TAGAAAGCTCTCTCTTTCTTCAGGTGGTACGTTTTCTGCTAACGTTTTACCTATTACATCTTTTTTTGCAACATTAAAAATTTTGCAAAAAGCATCATTTACAAGTAATAAATGACTTTCGCTATCTTTTACAAATACAGGATCCCCTATATTATCTATAATATTATCAAGATACTTTTCGCTTTCTTTTAAAGCGATTTCCGCTTTTTTGCGTTCAGTAAAATCTGTGAAATAAATAGATAAGCCATTGATAGAAGGATAAATTCTACTTTCAAACCATTTATCAAAAGGCTCGTAATATTCGATTAAGTACTGCGTTTTTTGAGTTTCAAGGGCTTTATGATAGGCATGGTAAACAGGTAAACCAACACCTTCTGGGAATTCAGTCCAAATATAATTACCAATTAAACTTTCAGGAGACCGACCTAAAAACTCACCAGCTTTATCATTTACATAGGTATAGCACCAATCTCTATCCAATGATACAAAGCCATCAGAAATTTGATTTAAGGTAGATTCAATTTGTGAAATATATTTTTTCTCTACTTCTTTTTTCTCTTCCTTAAGATTAAAGTACTTTTTTCTGTATAAGAGTATTGAAAAAATATCTCTGTCTTGTGTTGCAATAAAACTAACATTATCTTCTTCTTTATCAATATACTTCAAATAAATGTAAAGTATCAAAGAAAATATAACGGCTGATACCGATTTACCTAATATATGGCCAATTAATGATGTTGTGAAAATTGGTGTACCATATTTGAGAACGAAATTAAAGGCAAATGAATCAAAAAGCAAAACAGAACACAATGAAACAAATAGAATTAAAAAAAAATATAGTCTATTAAGTTTGGATATTAAAAACTGGTATATAATTACTAGTAAAATAAAATCTATGAATAATATTATAGTACCTATAATAAAGTATTTATAATTTATTTGTAAAATAGGCAAAGACTCATCAACATTAATGATTTGTACTGCATTCTCTTGCACATAAGTAATCCCAAACAATGCCGATAAAATAACATTTGAAATAATAATGCCAATAATTAGCGTTCTTGCACTAGCAACACCTTCTTTTATATAAATTAATAATATTGCAAATAATACAGCGCTAAAGAGAATAACAGAGCTAGGGTAGATGGTATATTCGTCGAATACTTTAATACTAACCATGGTTCCTGAAAGGGCTTGTATATATTGTACAGAACCCAAAAGAATGTAAAGTGGAGCTAAACCAAGTTTAGTTCTATACCTAAACATTAAAAGTATACTTAAAGATATAAGTAAAAACTCTAATAGAATGGCGGTATATAGATTCATAAAATTATAGTTACTATTTTATTGTAAAATTAAATACAACTTAATTATAAGCTAAATATATTAATTGGAAGCAGTTATAAAATACAAACCAATAATAAATTTAATATTTTAATTAACGGATTTGCAGGAAATAGTAAACCATATTTTTTACCTACTTCGCGTTAGAAATATTTTTCATAAAAGCTAATGTGCATTGGTTCTTTTTGTGGTAGTTAAGACCAATATATATTTCAAAGGGTTATACCCTTTTGTGTTTAACAACTAGTTGTAAAAGTGAAATCTGGTTTTATTCAAAAAAGTATTTAAAACAAAAAATCCAACCACTTTCGTGATTGGATTTTTATTGGTCGGGGTGGCAGGATTCGAACCTGCGACCTCCGCGTCCCAAACGCGGCGCGATAACCGGGCTACGCTACACCCCGAAATGGTTATCAAAAATTATGTCTCTCAACATTTTGTTGCGGAGAGACAGGGATTCGAACCCTGGGTACCCTTGTTAGGGTACGACGATTTAGCAAACCGCTCCTTTCGGCCACTCAGGCACCTCTCCAGTAATTCTTCAATGAACTTTCGCTTTCAATAGCGGATGCAAATGTATAAGTATAACTGGTTTTACACAACTATTTTTTATCTTTTTTTAAATAAAAATTTAGACCACTGTTACTCAGGATATTCCACACGTAAATGATAAATGTTTATTAGCTTTTGTTTAAAGATTTTCTTGATTGTTTCTATTTCTTTAAAAGTTATATCTGCATTCAAAAACTGATTTGCTTTCATTTGCCCAGAAATAATCTTATCAACGAATTCATCAATTATCAAAAATGTAGGGTCTTTTAAACTTTTTGACGCTGCTTCTACCGAATCGGCCATCATTAGAATTGCAGTTTCTCTAGAGAAAGGTAATGGCCCTGGGTATCTAAAATCTTCTTCTTTCAACTCACCATCTAAGTCCTTTTGCTTTTTATAGAAGTAATAAACAAATGTTGTTCCATGATGCGAACGAATGAAATCTATAACTCTATCAGGAATATTATTTTTTCTAGCAATTTCTATTCCTTTAATTACATGGTCAATAATAATTCTGGCACTATCTCTAGGGTTTAATTCATCATGCGGATTCACATTCGTTATCTGGTTCTCGGTAAAGAAGGTAGGATCGTTCATTTTACCAATATCATGATACAAAGCCCCTACTCTAACCAACATGGCATTTGCTCCAATCTCATTGGCTGCAGCCTCGGCCAAATTAGCTACTTGTAATGAATGGTGAAATGTACCCGGAGCTTTATTTGAAAGTTCTTTCAACAACTTAGAATTCGTATCGGAAAGCTCTAACAAGGATACGTCAGAAACAAGCCCGAATACCTTTTCATAAATATAGATTAATGGCTGCACGAATAGTGTTATCATACCATTCAATAGAAAAAGTCCTAAAATGTACCACTCAATATCGCTTAAGTTACCTTCATGAATAGTATGGAAAGCTAAATAACCAATAATATAAATCAATGTTATCTGACCTACACTAACAAATAAATTAGCTCTTTTATAAAGTTCAGATACGGTTAGTATAGTAACTATACCCGTAATAATCTGAAGAAAAATATATTCGAAACTATTAGGAACAACAAAACCTAAAATCAAAACCGCTAGTACGTGTACAAAAAGACCTAATCTGGCATCGAAAAAAGTTTTTAAGATTAATGGCAGTATACACAATGGTACCACAAAGACCAATTGATCATTATACCTAATAACCATTGTGGTTATAAACACCATCAATAGTATATTGACAAATATGAAAGTTACTTTTACATTATTATCATATACCGTTTTTCTATATTTTTTAAGAAATAGGAAAAGCATTATTAGTACGAGTGCAACTAACACTGTATACCCAATTAAAATGTAATAGTAATTATTTGCGGTCCAAAGTTCTGACTCATATTCAGTCTTTAATGACTCTAAAACTTTTAAATTTTCTGCCTCTACAACTTCACCTTTAGCAATAATTAATCGGCCTTGATCTACCGTACCCCTAGTATATGATAATTTAGATAGAGCTTCGTCTCTTGCTTTTTGAGTCAGATTTTTATCGAAGCTTACATTCGGAGCAATCAAATCAAAAAAGAGAGATTGTGTTTCGTTTGTAAAGGCTGACAGATTATTATCTTCTAAAACTCGAGCCACTAAGTCATTAATCTCATTAACTCTATAAAATTCCGAAACCCTTACTTTCCTTGCCTCATTATCCTTAACTAGGTAGATAAAGTTTCGTTGTATTTGTTTTCCGTTATTTTGTAATATTCCCTTACTGTAGATTGAATCTAAAATTGCCTTTGAAGAGTTCTCTAAACGATTTTTCTGATTATTTCTTAATCCGGCAGTATTCCATTTTTCATCAAATTTTTCCTCAAATTTCTCACGAATACCTTCAACTAGCTTTTCGTCGTAATTATAATAAGGAAGCTGGTCACTTTCAATAGACTGCTTTTCTTTTGTAATTTCAGAATCAGTCTTTTTAATCGAGAAATCGAAGGGCGCATATAGGTTTTCATACTGCCAAGGCTTCCCTTTTTGAAATTCATATTTAAATTTACCTCCCTTAGGCAAGAAAAAAACTATAAAAGCAACGGCCGCTACATATAGTATATACTTAAAAATTAGCGATTGCTTTTTGTAGAGATTATCCAAAAGAAAAAATTATAATGTTCATCAAAAATAGAAAATAATAAACTGATAACTAGTAAATGAAACGATATCCCTTTGGTTGCTATAGAATTTAGTAATTTCGTCAAATCAAAATAATTAAAACATGAAA
>CAXBIJ010000325.1:0-4148 GCA_963975675.1 uncultured Maribacter sp.
AAATTGATGAAGCGAAGGTACATGACCAATTTATACCTAGAACGTGTTTCGAAAATTAGAGAAGTAATGCCAGATTGCTGCATAGGTGTTGATGTCATTGTTGGTTTTCCTGGTGAAACTGAAGAGCATTTTTTAGAGACCTATCATTTTCTGAATGATTTAGATATTTCCTATTTACATGTGTTTACTTACTCAGAGCGAGATAACACCCCAGCGGCAACTATGGATGGAGTGGTGCCGATTAAAGTTAGAAATAAGAGAAGTAAAATGCTGCGTGGACTATCGGTGAAAAAAAGAAGAGCATTTTATGAAAGTCAATTAGGAAATGAGTTGACAGTTTTGTTTGAAAGTGAAAATAAAGAGGGGTATATTAATGGCTTTACAGAGAATTATGTAAAGGTTAAAACTCCTTGGAATCCTGAATTAGTTAATACACTACATAAGGTAAAGCTCACAGAAATAGATAAAGATGGCTTAGTTAGGTTTGACTTTGTGAAAGCAACAATAGAAGTATAAAAAAAGCCTTTCATTTGAAAGGCTTTTTAATTTTTTAGATTCGAATACCGATAGGTAACATTTCTTTATACTGTAATCGATTTTTTCTTAAAAATCCTGCAATGTGCGGACTTGTTGGAACAACTCTAAGGTTTCTTTCTTGAATAATACCTAGAACGGCTTTGATGAAATTTTCTCTAAAATCCTCATCTGTAATCTCTTCAGGAACTACTAGTTTAGTGAGGAACACTTTACGTTCTTGAGAAGAGTATTCTATTCTTGCTAAATGACCATTTACTGTGGTTTCAAATTGACGTAGAAAAGAATTGTCTTTAATAATAACATCGTTCATATAGATTATTTTAGTGTTGCTACTAGACAAAAAAATTACGATGTTCTCATATCGTAATTTGTCGTGAATGAAATGCTGTAAAGATTATTGCCTAATATTGTTAGGTGATTTTCGCATTCTTTTCCAAAAGTAGTTAAAAAATCCCTAATTTCCTAGCTTTTACTACGTTTCATAACTATGATTGATGATAGAATTCATGTGTATTGTATGCCTGGTATGGCTGCAAGTTCTGCTATATTTGAATATATTAAACTTCCATCAGAAAAATTTCAATTACATTTTTTAGAATGGACAATACCAGTCGCTGGTATTTCCCTTACCGAATATGCGCAAAATATGTGCTCTAAAATAACACATGAGAATGTTGTTTTGTTGGGAGTTTCATTGGGCGGGGTTTTAGTTCAGGAAATGTCGAATTTTATTCATGTAAGAAAAGTGATAATAATATCAAGTGTTAAAACTAGATATGAACTTCCAAAACGAATGTTGTTTGCTCGGTACACGAAAGTGCATAAATTACTGCCAACTGGTTTGATTAGTAATGTTGAGTTATTGGCTAAATATGCATTTGGAGAAAGTGTTACCAAAAGACTATCATTATATGAGCGATACTTATCGATTCGTGATAAAAGTTATATAGATTGGTGTATTGATCAGTTGGTGAATTGGAAATGTGTAAAACCTTGCGATAATTTAGTGCATTTACAAGGGGAAAAAGATAACGTTTTTCCGATTTCTAATATTAAGGATTGTTTACCAGTAGTAAATGGAACTCATACGATGATAATACATCGCGCTAAATGGTTTAACGAGAACTTACCAACAATTATTTTGGAATAAGATAGTTCTATATATACCTTTGAGTGAAAGAATATTGAAAGAGATAATTTAAAAAATATAAGTCATGAAAATAATTAAGAATATATTGATGCTGTTAGGAGTGGTATTTGTTGCGGGAACATTAATATTTGCAGTACAGAGTACTGATGCTATTTCAGTAAATAACGATACAGTCGTTAATGATAGTGTTCAGAAAAATGTGGCTAAATCCTATAAAATTTCATCAATAGATATACCTGAAAACTTAAATTTTGCTGGCGAAGTTGTTCCGCAAGAAGATCCTGAAATTATGGAGCGTGTGGATCGCGAGTTTTTAGTGAATACTTATTGGCAATCAAATGCTTTGCTTTTAATGAAAAGAGCACATAAGTTTTTTCCTATTATTGAGCCAATATTAGCGAAAAACGGAATTCCGGATGATTTTAAATATTTAGCAGTAGCTGAAAGTGGCTTAACAAATGTTGTTTCACCTGCAGGTGCTACAGGATTTTGGCAAATTATGAGAGAGACAGGAAAAGAGTATGGTCTTGAAGTAAATGCAAATGTCGATGAACGTTATCATTTAGAAAAGTCAACTGAGGTTGCCTGTAAGTATTTGAATAGATGGAAAGATAAATATGGAAGTTGGGCTTTAACTGCAGCGGCATATAATGCAGGACCAGGAGCTATTAATAAGTATATGGGAATTCAACAAGTAAATAATTATTGGGATTTGTTGTTGGGTGATGAAACAGGACGATATGTATTTAGAATTATGGCTATTAAAGAGATTTTAGCTAATCCTGAAAAGTATGGTTTCCATATTGAAAAAGAGGATATGTATGAAGCTGTGCCAACTTTTACTGTTGAAATAGATAAACCAGTTAGTGATTTTGCAGATTTCGCACAGCAATATGAAATTAACTATAAGATTTTAAAACGCCATAACCCGTGGTTGAGAGAGCCACATTTAAACAATGGCTCTGGTAAAAAATACACTGTAGAGATTCCTAACAAAGGTTATTACCGAGAAACAAAATAGTATTAAATCTTTTTCATTTGTTGCTGCATCATCTTAATCTGATCAGTTAGCATATTATTCTTATCTAACTTTTTGGCTTCGTTCAATAGTGTAGTTGCTTCTCTCTTACGTCGCTTCTGCATAGCAATACCGGCAAGGCTTAGTTTAGCCATGGCAACATCATAATCCATTGTTAACCCTAATTTCAAAGCCTTTTTGAAATACTTTTCGGCTTGAGTTAAGTTAGTTTGAGAAAAAATGATGCCATGCAAGTAATTATAATAACCTTGTTGTTTAACAGTTAAAGCGGTTTTGGGACTCTTAATTTTATCTAACCAATTTTTTGTACCGGTCAAATCTTGTTTACGCATTCTTAAAAATGCAAGAAGAATAATTTCATTTCTAAAATAAAGAAAGATGAAAATGGTAGATAAAAGTATAAGAGAAATTCCATTTCCAATGTTACCTTCTATAAATTGGTAGATAGCAAAAGCAATTATTAGTCCTGCAATAACTAATTTTAAATTTTTATTGAACATATAATGTAGATTTATATCTGATTGAAAGCTGAAGTGAATTACTTAAGGTAATCGAAACTCTATTAAAATAAGCAACTACAGCGTTTAAATTTATCTCTGGCAAAATTAGTTAAAAGCTGGGTTTTCAGACGTACGGATTAATAAAAAAAATTTTTTTTCATAACCCTTGCCAAAGAAAAAACTCTTTGTATATTTGCGCCCAGTTTCACAGAGGATTCTGTAAAATATCAAAATAATAGAAAAGGTTTAAGAGATGCCCGGACAAAAAAGAACATATCAGCCGTCAAAAAGAAAGAGAAAGAACAAACATGGTTTTCGTGAGCGTATGGCTTCCGTAAATGGTAGAAAGGTTCTTGCAAGAAGAAGAGCAAAAGGAAGAAAGAAATTGACTGTTTCCTCTGAAACAAGACATAAAAAATAATGATTGCATAGTTTTTAAAATATATAGGTGTTACTTTTCTGAAAGTAGCACCTTTTTTTTGACCAATTCCCAAATAAATATTTAAAAAATGCCGAAAAGAAAAGATTTAAAATCAATTTTATTAATTGGATCTGGCCCAATAGTAATTGGCCAGGCATGTGAATTTGATTATGCAGGTAGTCAGTCATTACGCTCATTGCGTGAAGATGGTATTGAGACAATATTAATCAATAGTAATCCAGCAACAATAATGACAGATCCAACTATGGCGGATCATGTTTATTTAAAACCGCTGACTACTAAATCAATTGTAGAAATCTTAAAAGCGCATCCACAAATAGATGCTGTTTTACCTACAATGGGTGGTCAAACTGCATTAAACTTATGTATTGAAGCTGATAAAAAGGGAATTTGGGAAGATTTCGGTGTTGAATTGATTGGTGTAGATATCGATGCCATTAATATAACAGAAGATAGAGAAAAGTTTAGAGAGCTGATGCT
>CAXBIJ010000326.1:0-4075 GCA_963975675.1 uncultured Maribacter sp.
AGGCCTTTTTAGTTAAATTGTTCATAAATACTATTATCTAATTGCCCTATAAGCATATACAATTGACAAAGAATTGCGTAATTTGAATATTATGTTAACTTTGAAAAAAAAGCAGCACATGGAGTTACTTGAAAAAGCTCAGGAATTTATAGGTCGAAAAATGAGTAATATGTCT
This sequence comes from uncultured Maribacter sp., assembly GCA_963975675.1. GTDB lineage: Bacteria > Bacteroidota > Bacteroidia > Flavobacteriales > Flavobacteriaceae > Maribacter. The sequence goes on from CAXBIJ010000326.1 coordinate 176, forward strand.
ACTAGTGACCGAGTAGAAGCATCTAGAGAGGCAAAAGCTCTTATTTTGAGCATTAATGAAATATACAAGGAAACTAAAGATCCTAGTTTAATGGATGTAATGAAAGATGTTACCGTAAAGAAGAAAAAGATTGAAAAACGTTTAAATGGCGTGCCATTAGTATAATTCGTTTTATCTAATTCACTTATTTTTTGATTTATCAAATAAAAAAGCCCCTTACGAAAAGGGGCTTTTTTACATTTCAGAAGTTAATAATTATTGTTAAGTTATTTCAGCACTTAAACCAGCTTGCAACAGTTTAGAACATTGCGGTTTTAATTCTTCATATTCCCCAGTCTTAACTGTACATTTTCCTTTATAATGAACAATTAAAGAACATTGTTCTGCTTGTTCAGGCGAATGTTCACATACAGACATTAAGGTATTTATTACATGATCAAATGTATTGACCTCATCATTAAAAAGAACGATTTCATTTTGCTGAACCGTCTCTTCCTCTATAAGTAGCTCTTCGGAAATTTCTTCTCTTGTACTCATTTAACTAAAATTAAGACATCCTAATTTACATATTTTGCGGCAACCCAATTATTACGTTCAAGATTTTTTTCAAACTTTAACGAATTCTCCTTACATTTTTCGGTAATCATCTCAAGATCTTGTGTATAAAAACCGCTTAATAATAAGATTCCATTTTTATTTAATGAATGTGCATACGCTGGTATATCTGCCAATAAAATATTCCTGTTGATATTTGCAATAATTAAGTCGTACTTTTTATCCTTTATTAACAAAACATCACCCTCCTTCACCGAAATGAAATCCATACCATTACGTTCCACGTTCTCTTTAGCATTTAAATAACACCAATTATCAATATCGATGGCATCTATTTCCGTAGCCCCTTTCATGGCCGTTAAAATAGCCAAGACACCTGTTCCGCTTCCCATATCTAAAACGGTTTTGTCTTTTACATTAAGCTGCAAAATATGTTGTAACATCATATGTGTTGTTTCATGATGTCCAGTACCAAAACTCATTTTAGGCTCAATTACGATATCATACTCAACACCTATTGGCTCATGAAAAGGAGCCCTTATCATGCATATATCATCTACAATAATTGGTTGAAAATTTTGCTCCCAAGTAGCATTCCAATTCTCTTGCTCTATCTCTTTATAATCGTAAGTAAATTTATACCGAGGATTTTGAAGAATTAGAAGATTATCTAAAATATTATTAGACCAATCAGTTTTTTGAATGTATGCCAAAACATCATCTTCTTCTTCAACAAAACTTTCAAAACCAGCTTCACCCAATTCTGCTATAAGAATATCTGAAGCCGGTTCTTTAGGTTCTACTGTAAAACGGTATTCAATATAAACGTTATTACTCATTTTTAAATACTAGTTTTTTTGACTAAATCGCCTTAACAATAGCTATGAAATCATCTGCAACTAAAGCAGCGCCACCAATTAAGCCACCATCAACATCTGGTTTTGAGAAAATTTCTTCAGCATTACCCGGTTTAACGCTACCACCATACAAAATTGTTACATTGTTGGCTATAGTTGCATCGAAGGCATCAGCAATGGTTTTACGAATAAATGCATGCATTTCTTGAGCTTGTTCTGGTGAAGCAGTTTCTCCAGTTCCAATAGCCCACACTGGCTCGTATGCCAATATGATTTTTGACCACGCAGATGGCTCTAAATTAAAAAGCACATTTTTCAACTGACTTTCGACCAATTTAAAATGATTACCAGATTTACGATCTTCTAATTCCTCTCCGAAACAGAACATTACTCGCATTCCCTTTTTCAAAGCAGTAGCTACTTTTTTAGATAAGATTTCATCACCTTCTGCAAAATATGCTCTTCTTTCAGAATGCCCAATAATAACTGTGTCTATACCAACACTCAACAACATATCTGCAGAAATCTCACCTGTAAAAGCTCCACTTTCAGCATAATGCATATTCTGAGCGATTACCTCAATTTTAGAATTATCTAATGTACGAACAGCACTAACCAAATTAACATATGCTGGCGCTACCATAACTTCTGCTGTTGTGTCTGGCAATTTTGCCGATAACTCTGCTAACAGTGTTTCAGTTTCTGCCAAATTCTTATTCATCTTCCAATTTCCTGCTACTATTTTTGCTCTCATTTCAATTATATTTCTAATTATTTTAATTTGGATTTAAAATTCTAGTCAAATTTTAAATCCAATAAATCATTATAGTGAACTTTCTGTTTTATTGTACCTTTTTCTAAGACCAATACTCCCGGGTTAGAACGAACAATAGTCTTCAAGGTCGTTTCATCTGAAAAGTAAAAATCAAACCCTAAACCATATTCCTCTTTTAAGAAAGTAGTTTGGTCAGGACCAGAAGCAGACATACCAATTACTTTATAACCAGCTTTCAATGCTTTTTCCGTAACAGATTTAACTTCTTTAAATACCTCTAAATTAGACTTTCTTGAATCATAAGCAATTACCATAACCAACTTCGGTTCTTGCAATAAAGAACTTGCAAAATCTTCTCCTTCTTGCTCAATAGTAAAGTCATGCACCGGTGGCTCATAACCTGCCTGTAACTCCTTTGTTTCTACTTCAATAAATTCACCATCTACTGTAGGATAATCTCCATTGGTGATATAAATTTCCTCATTCCCATTTACATTGAATTTCCATTTATATTCAAATATGGCTTTAGGAGCATTTTCTGGAACACTCATGCCTTCTTCTATATTCTTCCCTATTTTATAAGGTCTAAAATCAATAACAGGTAAATGGTTAAGCACATAATACACATACCCTATACAGACTAAAAGTGAAATCAATAAAGCGGCTTTTACAGTATATGGTTTTACTAGTGGCGTAATATACTTTCTACCCACATATATGATAAGAATCAAAATTAATAGCACCACATCTTTAGTGAAAGATTCCCAAGGTGTTAATTTTATAGCATCACCAAAACAACCACAATCGGTAACTTTATTAAAATAGGCAGAATAAAAGGTTAAAAATGTAAAGAAAACAATCATGGCGAGTAAGGTCCAAACTGTAATCTTACGTTTATATCCAAGAATCAGCATTACCCCAACCATAACCTCAACAACAACTACCAATATTGAAATTGCCAATGCATAAGGTGTTAAAAAAGGAAGGTCTAAAACACCTTGGCTAAAATATTCTTCTAGCTTAAAAGAAAAACCAACTGGGTCATTCAATTTTATAAAACCGCTAATAATAAAAAGAATTCCAACAAAAATTCTAATGACACCTACTAAATACTTCATTATTGAATTTATTTTTTTGATTCAGTTCCTAAATGAATTAGCGCAAAAACAGCATAATTAATCATGTCTTGATAATTTGCCTCAATCCCTTCACTTACCAAAGTTTTACCTTTATTATCTTCAATCTGCTTGACGCGAAGTAATTTTTGCAATATTAAATCTGTAAGTGAACTCACTCTCATTTCACGCCATGCTTCACCATAATCATGGTTTTTATTCAGCATCAAATCTTTAGTTATTTTAATATGTTTGGAGTATAATTCTACGGCCTTTTCTGTATTTAAATCGGGCTGATCAACAACACCCAACTCCAACTGAATTAAAGCCATAACAGAGTAATTTATAATCCCAATAAACTCTGATCGTTCATCCTCATCAACTTTACGTATTTCATTTTCTTGAAGACTTCTTATTCGTTGAGCTTTAATGAAAATTTGGTCAGTTAAAGATGGTAATCTTAAAATTCGCCATGCACTACCATAATCTGACATTTTTTTCTGGTATAGATTCAAACAAACCTGAATCACCTCATCGTATTCCTGTGCCGTATCTAGCATGTAATTCTATCTATTTTGTGTAAATTTCGCTTAAAAAA
>CAXBIJ010000327.1:0-4073 GCA_963975675.1 uncultured Maribacter sp.
GTGTCGAAAACACCAAGCATAAATTGTATTATAATGGCGATATTACTACAGTAGCAAAGTTTAAAGAAATGCAAGAGCGTTTCCCTTCAATAGATCATTTTATGATGGGTAGAGGTTTAATTGCCGACCCATTTTTACCCAGCATGATTAAGAATAATACCACCGAGTATCCAAAAGACCGTTGGAAGATTTTCTCTGAGTTTCATGATACTATTTATCAGCAGTATGACGAAGCTTTATCAGGACCAACACCTATTAAAATGAAAATGCAGGGCTTTTGGGAGTATTTTTCGCAGTCAACTTCTAACCCTCATAAGGCATTTAAGAAAATAAAGAAAGCCAATAATCCTAAAGCATATCAGCAAGCGGTACGCGAGATATTGAATAATGAATAAGGTATCGGTTATCTTTGCAACATTGTTCTAAAATAGCCTTGTGAAAGAACTTCTTTTAATAACACCACCTTTTACCCAACTAAATACCCCATATCCGGCAACTGCCTATATTAAAGGGTTTTTGAATACAAAGAATATTTCCTCGTTTCAATCAGATTTAGGTATTGAGGTTATAGTATCACTTTTTAATAAAAGTACCTTTCAGCAGTTATTTGAAATGGCTTTCAAAGCAGATGCTATTGTATCTGAAAATTGTCAGAGAATATATGCGTTACGTCATGATTATTTGAAGACACTAGATGCGGTAATTCTGTTTTTGCAAGGAAAGAATGATACGCTGGCAAGACAGTTGTGTACCGATAATTTTTTGCCACAAGCTTCACGTTTTCAACAGTTAGATGATTTAGAATGGGCTTTTGGTACTATGGGTATGCAAGATAAAGCCAAGCATTTGGCCACCTTATATCTTGAAGATCTATCTGATTTTATCGTTGAATGTATAGATCCTAATTTTGGATTTAGTAGATATGCCGAGCGGCTAGGGCGAAGTGCCAACTCATTTGATGAACTATATATTCATATAAATGAAGCCCCAACCTATATTGATGAATTAACACTTAAATTATTAGGAGAACAGTTAATAACCATTAATCCTAAATTGGTATGTTTTTCCGTGCCTTTCCCTGGGAATTTATATAGTGCTTTTCGCTGTGCACAGTTCATAAAGAAAAATCATCCATCGGTTAAAATTGCTATGGGTGGTGGTTTTCCTAATACAGAATTACGAAGCCTTACCGATGTGCGTGTATTTGAATTCTTCGATTTTATCTCGTTGGATGATGGAGAACTACCCCTAGAACTTGTTCATCAGTATGTAATAAATGGAGAAGGCGAATTAAAACGAACCTTTGTTTTAGAGAATAATCAAGTAAATTATAAAAATAATTGGGCTAGACCAGATTATAAACAACAGGACGTAGGCACTCCGGATTATTCAGATTTATTTTTAGATAAATATATATCGGTCATAGAAATTGCAAACCCAATGCATAGTTTATGGAGCGATGGTCGTTGGAATAAATTGACCATGGCACACGGTTGTTACTGGGGTAAATGTACTTTTTGTGATATCTCTTTAGACTATATTAAAATATATGAACCTGTTGCTGCAAGTCTCTTGGTAGATCGTGTAGAAACTTTAATAGAACAAACAGGTGAATCGGGTTTTCACTTTGTAGATGAAGCAGCACCGCCTTCTTTAATGAAAGCTTTTGCTTTAGAAATTCTCAAAAGAAACTTGACAATTACATGGTGGACGAATATTCGTTTTGAAAAAAACTTCACCCAAGATTTATGTTTTTTATTGAAAGCATCAGGCTGTATAGCTGTTTCTGGAGGATTGGAAGTTGCATCAGACCGTTTGCTGAAGTTGATTGATAAAGGGGTTACCGTTGAACAAGTTGCTCAGGTGACACGAAATTTTACTGAAGCAAATATTATGGTGCATTCGTATTTAATGTACGGTTACCCAACCCAAACGGTACAAGAGACGGTAGACAGTTTAGAAATGGTGCGGCAGTTGTTCGAACTGGGAATTATACAATCGGGTTTTTGGCATCAATTTGCATTAACAGCCCATAGTCCGGTGGGTCTTAATCCAGAGGAATACGGAGTTATTCCAGATTTAAAACTTATCAGCTTTGCTAATAACGATATTGACTTCAAAGATAAAATTGGTGTAGACCATGGTAAATTTAGCTACGGTCTAAAAAAATCACTTTTTAATTTTATGCACGGTATCGGGTTTGATATGAGCTTGCAAGAATGGTTCGATTTTAAAATTCCAACGTCAACAGTATTCCCAGATTATATATTTAATTGCCTAGAAAAAGAATTGGTTCTTACTACTAAACCGACAGCTAAAGTAGCTTGGATTGGCCCCATGCCTATGGCCAGTGAGCGTGTAAAGAAGAAAAAAGGAATGACTTGGCAGCAACTTGAATTAAGCTTTCATACTAAGGCAGATTTGTATGAAATAACAGTAGATAAGGATAAAGGGCAATGGCTGCTATCTAGTTTAGAAAAATTAAAACCAGAAAACCAGCCATTAAGTTACGGTAAGCTAAAAAAGGATTATGAATCACAATTCGAAGATTTTGAATTGTTCTGGTACTCTAAACAGGTAACAGGTTTACGCGAACATGGCCTTTTAGTTTTATAATTAAATCAATACCAAATGCTTGTAAAAAATGTTAATATAGAAGATATAGATGAAATATTTCGATTATATAAGATAGCATCTAATTATCAAAAAAGTAAAAAAACCGTTGTCGTTTGGCCTGATTTCGATCGTGAGATGGTATCTCAAGAAATAGCAGAGCATAGGCAGTTTAAACTACTTATTAATGACAAGATAGCCTGTATTTGGGCAATCACTTTTTCTGATGCCCAAATTTGGGAAAAGAGAAACGAGGATCCAGCAATTTATATTCATAGAATAGCTACAAACCCAAAGTTTCGAGGTCATAATTTTGTTGGTTCTATTGTTGAATGGGCTAAAGATTATGCAAAAATTCATAATAAACAATACATTCGGTTAGACACGATAGGGGATAATACTCGCCTAATTACTCATTATTGTAATTGTGGCTTTAACTTTTTAGGCATGTTTGAATTACCGAACGTTGATGAATTGCCACCGCATTACAAAGAAGGACCTGCTTGTTTATTCGAAATAGACTTAGCTAAAAAATGAAAATGGGACCTAGAATTGTAGCACTGAAATCTAGAAATGTAGTTGGCATATCTCAAGAGATGAGTCTTGTAGATAATCAGACATTTGATCTTTGGAAAAGTTTTAGAGTTCGTAGTTGTGAAATAGCAAATAGAATATCTGAGGATTTTATTTCTCTTCAATTATTCCCCAATGGTTATTTTGATGTATTTGATCCTTCAAGTCGTTTCGTGAAATGGGCATGTGTAGAGGTTAACAGCATTGAAAACCTTCCGCATAATATGTATATTCTAACGATACCTGCTGGTTCATATGCAGTTTTTGAACATAAAGGTTCTAGTTCGCCCCAAGATATTTTTCAATATATTTATGGAGAATGGATTCCTAAATCCAAATATCAACTAGACAACCGTCCTCATTTCGAAGTTTTAGGAGCGAAGTATAAATTTAATGATCCTACCTCAGAAGAGGAGATTTGGATTCCGATTAAGACTAAATGAAACAACCCGAAAAAGCGCCGTGGTATTACTTGTTACTATTAATTTTAGCAGGAGAAAGCGTCTTTATTTTGCCTTTTGTTTTGCAACGTGTATTTAGGCCCACAGTCTTAAAAGTTTTTGAATTAGATAATGTAGAACTTGGACTATGCTTCTCAGTATATGGTTTTGTGGCACTAATATCTTATTTGTTGGGAGGGCCTTTGGCTGATAAATATCAACCTAGAAAATTGATAGCTATTGCTTTATGGATGACCGCTTTAGGGGGTTTGGTCTTTGCTACTTTTCCTGAGTATTCAACGCTTCAAATATTATATGGTTTTTGGGGCTTTACAACTATTTTTCTCTTCTGGTCCCCTATGATAAAAGCCACCAGGGTTTGGGGAGGACAAAATTCTCAAGGCAAGGCATTTGGCTTTTTAGATGGGGGTAGGGGCCTTGTAGGTG
>CAXBIJ010000328.1:0-4049 GCA_963975675.1 uncultured Maribacter sp.
AAATTAAAACGTGGTCACCTGCAGTAGGTGCTGTTGTTAGATTGAAACTTGAGAATCAAGCAAATTCAGATGAATTTTATGAAGTTGATGCAACTACATCTGTTATTGAAGAATGGGAAACCTTAACTTTTGATTTAAGTTCAGCGCCTGCATTTACTTTTGATAGAGTTGTATTATTCTTTGATTTTGGTGTTAGTCCGACAGGAAGTGCTGCATATACTTCAGCAAGAATTAAATCTGAAAATTTATTTGAATTCACCTATGGTAGAGTTGAAATTAGAGCGAAATTGCCTTCTGCAGGTGGTACTTGGCCGGCACTTTGGGCTTTAGGAGCTAACTTTGACGAAGTGGGTTGGCCTGCATCTGGGGAAATAGATATTATGGAACACGTTGGTAATAATAACAATACAGTTAGCAGTGCTTTGCACCTCCCTGGTAATTCAGGTGGTTCAGCGGTTGTTGGTGCAACACCTGTGGCAACTGCTACTTCAGAATTCCATAATTATACCGTAGAATGGACACCTGATAGTATCAAGTTTGTAGTAGATGATCAACTGATACATCATAGTTTTGTTAACTCAGTGAGTACGCCGTTTAATAGTGATTTCTTTTTAATAATGAATATCGCTATGGGTGGCACACTTGGGGGCGCTATTGATGGTGAATTCACTCAAGATACGATGGAAGTTGATTATGTAAGGGTATACCAATAATCACAAATATTTAATACAGAAAAAAGGCTATTGTATTCAATTACAATGGCCTTTTTTCATTCTTTTTCAGATTGCTGTAGATGGTTTTAAGTGTTTAGGGTTAGATTATGCATTATGTAAAAATGGAAATTAATATGGTGAAGGTAATCTAGCATAGATAGTGGATAATATGCTTGTTTTATTGTTTCAGAAGTTTATAAACCTTTGCATACTATAATTGCTAAGAAATAAATTATGAAGAATATAAAGATTTATCCAACTATATGGCAAACGATTCCGTTCTCCTTAGATATGGTTGATATCTGGAAAAGAAAGACAAAGAAAAAATCAAAAGCTAAAAATTAGAATCGAGTATTTTAGAATAGAAAATGAAAAAGCCCCTTAAATAAGGGGCTTTTTTTTAAAGTATTTTTTTTAACAATATGGGCATGGTGTTAAAAAGTTAAACAATCCCTACAAGGGCTAAAAGAGTTCCAACCGCAACGACTGCTAAAAATGCATTCATTGCAATAATTAATACAGATAGATAAGAATCTACCCCCGTTTTAAATGATAAATTATTCATAACATTACCTACTTTAAAGTTATACTACTAAAGCTAGTTGATGTTTGCAACATTTAATTAGACAAAGTTGTAAAACCTCACCAACTTGTTGTGAAGCCTATCTTTCTTGATGTTTGGTAAATTTTAAAATGTATTTTATCTAATAAAATGGTAATTTATCGATACTTGTTTAAAATGCTCTTAATAAATTAAAGCCTTTTAGATGTTGTCAGTTTAAATTATTTAAATAAACCAATCCAATCTGCTATGGCAGCAAGAGGTACTGAAATAAGAATCAGTATCAAGCAACCAATCATTAATTTTAAAAAACCATTGAGCATTTTAACTCCTGAAGGTAGTTGTTGTTCCATAATCATAGTTCTATTGTTCTGTACTCAATATAAGGATATTGATGTTAAAGTGCTGTAAAATAGAAGCGTAAAATCGATAAAAGCATCAAATCACCTTTGTAAAGTAAGATTTACGCTTTTAGAACCTAATTAACTCTAGTAATTTATATGGCCTTGACATTACCTAAATGAAACTCTACGATTTAATTTTTGAATTAATTACATTCAGTATTCTACTGGTAGCCCCTTTTCTCGAAGCTATATATGTATAGTTTATTTGGCCTGTTTTCTGTTTATAGTCTATACTTTCAAAACATAAATTCATTTTTTTTCTAAATTCAGATGGGCTGTTTATAGATAGAACTCCTTGCCGTTCTACTAATTCTTCAGCTTCTGTAAAGCCAAGGTATTTAGGACCTATAATAACTGGTATGCTAAAAATAGCAGGCTCTAAGGTGTTGTGTAAACCCGTAGCAAAGCCACCACCTACATAGGCTACATCTGCATAACTATATATTTTCGTCAAAATTCCTATAGTATCTATGATAATGACATCAAATTTTTCAACCTCTGAATTTTCAAGCTCTGAATAACATAGTACTGGTTTGGTAATAGCTTGTTTAATAGTTTCAATGTGTTTTGCTTTAATGGTGTGAGGTGCAATTACAAATTGAATTGGATGAGTATTTTGATTTATATAATCTATAATAAGCTGTTCATCTTCTGGCCAAGTACTGCCACCTACAAAACAAAATTTATTCTGTTTAAAACGATTCATAAAATCTAGCGAATTATCTCGATCCAGAATTTCGTTTACCCTATCAAAACGGGTATCTCCTGCAATGGTTACATTATTAAACCCTTTAGAATTCAGTAAGTCATATGACGTTTTATTTTGAACAAAGAAGTGAGAAAAATTGGTTAATGCTTTGCGCATGAATGCTCCGTACCATTTAAAGTAAATTTGGTTTTTTTTGAATAATGCTGATACAAGAAAGGTAGGTATGTTCTTTTCCTTTAGAGCTAACAAGTAGTTGGGCCAAATTTCATATTTAATAAAAATCACCACAGATGGATGTGTTGTTGCTATAAATAAGTCAACATTCTTTTTAGTGTCGAGGGGCATATAACAAATGACATCTGCCACTTTACTGTTTTTTTTCACCTCATAGCCCGATGGTGAAAAAAAGGTGAGTATTATTTTATGAGTAGGATACGTACGCTTTAATTCTTCTAATATCGGGAGGCCTTGTTCGTATTCGCCTAAAGATGCAGCGTGAATCCAAATAACCTTATCTTCAGCTGAGATATGTTTTTTTAATATAGAAATTGTCTCTTTTCTACCATTTACAAAAAGAGATAGTTTGGTGTTTACCAAGGCTAGTACTCTAAGAATAGCAGAAGCAATTAAGACAAGAAGATTATAAAGAAAGTACAAACCTATGCTTTTGGGCTAAATTACGTTTCTTTCCATAAAATTAGTGTCGTCTGTTTCGTATTTTTGTATCACTTCATGTAATTTCAACAGATGAAAAAGATACAAATGGTAGACCTAAGTGGTCAATACCAAGAAATTAAAGATCAAGTCAATTCCTCCATAACTCAAATACTAGAAACATCGGCCTTTATTAATGGCCCAGAAGTTCATGCATTTCAAAAGGAGTTGGAAACCTACCTTGGTGTAAAACATGTAATTCCTTGTGCAAATGGTACAGATGCATTACAAATTGCAATGATGGGTTTGGGTTTAAAGCCAGGTGATGAGGTTATTACAGCAGATTTTACTTTTGCGGCAACAGTAGAGGTTATCGCTTTATTGCAATTAACACCGGTTTTGGTAGATGTATACCCTGACACTTTTAACATTAATATAGAAGCTTTAGAAAAAGCAATAACTCCTAAAACAAAAGCAATTGTTCCTGTTCACCTTTTTGGGCAATGTGCCAATATGGATGCCATTCTTGCCCTAGCTGAAAAGCATAACTTATTTGTGATAGAGGATAATGCACAAGCTATAGGTGCTAAATATTTATCTAAAAAGGGTAAAAAATCTATGGCGGGTAGCATGGGTCATGTGGGTGCTACTTCCTTTTTTCCTTCAAAGAATTTAGGATGTTATGGTGATGGTGGCGCTATTTTTACGAATGATGATGACTTGGCCCATATTATTAGAGGCATTGTAAATCATGGTATGTATGAAAGATATCATCATGATGTAGTAGGAGTTAATTCTAGATTAGATTCTATACAAGCTGCTGTTTTGAGAGCTAAACTTCCAAAACTAGATGGGTATTGTGAGGCTAGAAGAAATGCTGCGCGTGCATATTCAAGAGCGTTTAAAAACCAACAACATATCGTTACTCCAGTTACCGTAAATAATTGTGAGGGTATTTGTGATGTGTGTGATTGTCATGTTTTTCATCAATACACCTTAAAAATAAC
>CAXBIJ010000329.1:0-4047 GCA_963975675.1 uncultured Maribacter sp.
AACAGGCGAAGGTGACATTAAATTCTTGAAGCGAATGTTTAATAAACTATCCTTAAACTTTAATTGGTGGGTAAACCGATTGGATAGAAATGACAATAATGTTTTTCAAGGCGGGTTCTTAGGATTAGATAATATCGGAGTATTTGACCGAAGTCATGGTGTACCCGGAAATGGATTTCTAGACCAAGTAGATGGTACCGCTTGGATGGCAATGTACTGTTTAAATATGCTAGAAATGAGTTTGCGTATTGCCGAACATGATGATTCGTTTGAGGATATGGCAACTAAATATTTTGGACATTTCGTCTTCATCGCAGAAGCATTGAACAAAATGGATACTGACAAGGCCAATACATGGGATGATCAAGAAGGATTCTTTTATGATCGTTTAATTTTACCTGATGGACAATCGACCACCATAAAAGTGCGGTCTATTGCAGGTATGTTGTCACTGGCTGCGGTACTTACTATTAAAAAAAGTGTATTAGATAAATTTCCAAAATTCAAGGCTAGTATTCTATGGTTTAGGAAATACCGCGCAGATAACTTGAAATATGAGGTCATACAACAGTTTAAAGATGGGGATGATTTATTATTGTCATTAGTGCCGAAAGACAGAATGCAAAAACTAGTGACTTCGCTTTTAGATGAAAAAGAATTTTTGAGTGCATATGGCATTCGTTCGCTTTCTAAGATTCATGAAAAGCCATATCAAATTCAAATTGACGGAGTAGAATATTCAATTGACTACGAACCAGCAGAATCAACAGTTTCACTTTTCGGGGGTAATTCGAATTGGCGTGGTCCTATTTGGATACCAATGAACTATCTGTTTATACAAGCTTTACGTGAATATCAAACCTATAGCGGCAATGATTTTCTATTTGAATACCCTACAGGCAGCACCAAATTATTGAACTTAAAACAAGTTAGTGATGAATTAAGTAAGCGCCTAATAAAAATGTTCGAAAAAGATTCAGAAGGCAACCGACCTATCAATAAGAACTACGAGAAATTCTACCAAGACCCAAACTTCAAAGATTTGGTTTTGTTCTATGAATATTTTCACGGAGAAAATGGACGAGGCTTGGGAGCATCGCATCAAACCGGGTGGACAGCTTTAGTCGCCAATCTTATTGAAGAATTAGAGAAGTAGCAGCTATTAATTCACCAGCATAAAGGTCAATATTCCTGCAACATACCCTAGTATTGCTAAAAAGGAAATATTCTTTAAATACCACATAAAGTCAATTTTAAGAATACCCATAATGGCTACACCTGCAGCCGAACCAATAATAAGAATACTACCACCCGTACCTGCACAGAAAGCTAGTAAATCCCAGAATTCAGAATCTGGCGGATAGGTATCCAAACTATACATACCCATAGTACCTGCAACTAAAGGCACGTTATCGACAATAGATGACAACACCCCAATAATAGTATTAACGGCATATATACTATCAAAATTAGCATCTAACAAACGAGACATATCGGCTAAATGCCCCGCAGATTGTAAAGCGCCAACTGCTACTAGAATACCTAGAAAAAAAAGAATACTAGGGGTATCAATTCTACGTAATACACTAGAAATCGCCAATGTTTTCTTTTCTTCTAAAGTTTTGTTTCGGTGAATAATTTCAGTTACAATCCAAACAATACTAAGCCCTAGAAGTATTCCCATAAAAGGTGGTAAATGTGTAATGGTCTTGAAAATTGGCACAAATAGCAACGCACCAATACCTATGGCAAATACAAGATTTTTTTCAAATTTGGTTATTTCAAAACCATGAGATTTCAAATTATGTTTCTCAGTGATTTTGGCAATGTGTCCTTTAAAACGAAACGATACAATCGCTAATGGCACCATTAAACAAACTAAGCTCGGCAAGAAAATTTCTTTGATGATATGCATGGCGGTAATTTGACCACCTATCCACAACATAATGGTTGTAACATCACCAATCGGAGACCAAGCGCCACCCGCATTTGCAGCAATAATCAAGAGTCCGGCAAACATCCATAAATCCTTTTTCTCATGAATCAGTTTACGAAGCAAGGCAGACATAACAATTGCTGTTGTTAAATTATCTAAAACAGCAGATAAAAAGAAAGTAAGCAAACAAAGAATCCATAATAACTTTACTCGATTGGTAGTGGTAATTTTATCTGTGATGACCGAAAAACCTTCATGTGCATCAACAATCTCTACAATGGTCATAGCACCTAGTAGAAAGAATAGAATTTCAGATATCTCACCTAAATTCTCCCGTAAACTTTCGGTTACGAAGTGAATGGATTCGTCACCAGAAATAGTAGAGAGAAAAGCGTCTCTTCCAAAAATAAAAATCACCCAACAAAGTGTACCTGTTAACAAAGCAGTAGCAGCCTTATCAATTTTGACCGTGTGCTCAAGAGCGATAAATAAATATCCAACAATAAATACTGCAAGTAAAGTTAAATACATATGTAATTGAATTAAAAGTTAGTTTCAGAATACCCTAGACCGTATTCTTCGGTAGGGTACAAAATACCTTTTTCTAATCTAAAAATAGAATGATAAGGGTCATCAATAATATCTAAATGGCCATCTAAATCTGCATAAATAATGTTTGGTCTAGAAAGAGCAAAATGTAATCCGGCGGCAATACCCAGTCCACATTCATCAATACAACCAACCATAGCATCCAATTTAGCCGCTTTTGCGACTGAATTAATATGCATACCTACCCAAATACCTCCAACCTTCTGTAATTTAATATTGATCATGTCAACTCGTTCATTCTGTGCCAAGCGAAAAGCATCTGTCAATGTTTTTAAACTTTCATCTGCCATTACAGGAATGCTTACCTGACCAGTAACTTCCCCTAATCGTTCTTCTGCTTCAATCTTTGTAGGTTGTTCGAAAATCTCAATTCCAATAGCAGCGGTGGCTTTTACAAAATCGACCGATTCTTTAACCGAATAACCTTGGTTACCATCGAATCGTAATTCAATATTAGGATATTTCTCATGAATAGATCTCATTTTAGCAATATCCTCTTCAAGGTTAGAACCGCCCTTGATTTTTAGAATAGTAAAACCTTGTTTAACGAACTCGCTGGCATGCGATAAGGTTTCATCTAATCCCATAATACCAATAGTTATACTGGTAGCAATATAATTACGAAAACCACCTAAAAATTTATACAACGGAACCTCAGCCTTTTTTGACATTAAATCAAATAGAGCCATGTCTACCATCGCCAAAGCTGAAGACCTTCTTCCTAGTAACTCTTTCAGTTCTAACAATAGCAATGCATAGGTGAAGGGGTCTTTACCGCGTAAATATGGAATGATAATATTTTTAATGGCATCAGTTACATCACCAGGTGATTCATTTGTTACCACTGGGTCTGGTGCTGCGCAACCATAGCCGACAATTCTACCATCGGTTTCAATCTTTAAAATAAAATTACTTGTACGATCTATCGTTTCATATGCAATCGTATAAGGATCAGATAACTTAAGATCTAAACGCTCGAAAGAAATATTCGTTATTCTCATTTAATTTTAGGCATCAAAAGTGCTATTAAATCTTCTGCGCCATACTCCAACACATCGAAAGCAGGTAATTTGGTTTCTAGGGTGATTGCCTTACAAACATCTAATATTTCATCTTTTTCCATACCTTCATGATTGACCGTTATAGCAATCACTTCTTTACCAGAAATAACCTGTATTGCATTGATTTGTTCTGCCAACGAATGCATTTTATAACCAGGGAAACCATCGTACTCTACACGTTTAGGTGCATGTTGTAAAATCACATAATCAGGTCTACCAGCGGCTAAAATTTCGAATCCACCCGGGTAAGCTGGGTTCATTAAACTTCCCTGACCTTCAATAACAATAACATCTGGATCTTCATTTTTATATGCGCTAACTACTGCATGTTCAATTTCACCAGAAACAAAGTCATTAATACAACTATCCATTACCATACTATACTTGGCACCTTGCATCCAACCTGTTTGTCCAGTTCCAATCATTTCAGATTTTTTTCCA